>PKTW01000185.1 GCA_002868955.1 Desulfobulbaceae bacterium | reverse complement strand
TGCAGTATGCCAACGCCCGCTTGAGCAGTATTCAGAAAAAGGCGAAAGAGAAAAACATTACCCGGGGCCCTCTCCAGGATGCTGCTCTTGCGAAGTTAACACTGGCCGAGGAGCTCAACATGCTCAAAGCACTTGCCTCGTACCCTGAAATTGTTGAAAGCAGCGCCCTTGACCTTTCACCCCATCGGATTATTTTTTTCCTCATGGATCTGGCCGGGCAGTTTCACAGTTACTATAACAGCCACCTGGTCATTTCAGACGACCCGGAGCTTACTCAGGCCAGGTTATGGCTGGCTGAAGCACTTCGCATCGTATTTCATAACGGGTTGCGGGTTGTCGGTCTTTCCGCCCCGGAATCCATGTAAGATGAGATGCATGACGCGGTACATTGAAAAATAATTATATAATCGCAAAAATTATCCGGTGAATGTTGGGAAACAGGTCGTGGCCAAAAGCAGAACCAGAAAAAAAAAGAAAATAAAGTTTGAGCTCACCCGGAGTGGGCTGCTGGGGATTGGCGCCGTAATGTTCTGCGTGTTTTTATGGATGTTTCTTTTAGGTGTCTGGGCCGGGCAGACAATACTTCTCCCCGCAGGTTAGCCCTGCTCGAAATCGTTACAGTGCTTGACCCTGTCGTGCTCTCGGAGTAAGATGGCGCGCCATGAATGGAGCAATAGTTTTATTTGGTGCAGATGCCAGGAAATTGAGGAAGAACCCGCAATGATTCGCAATGCCCGCATGGGTGATATAAAGAAAATATACAAGCTGCTGCAGTACTTTGCAGACAAGGATCTTCTGCTGGGTCGGTCTCTAAGCTCTTTGTACGATCAGCTGCGGGATTTCACCGTCTTCGTTGAGAAGGAGCAGGAAGACCCGGACCAGGAAAGCCTTGTCGGCGTCTGCGCCCTGCATATTAGCTGGGAGAACCTTGCTGAGATAAGGTCGCTGGCAGTTATTGACGAGTATCATGGCAAAGGGGTCGGGAAACAGCTTATCAACAGGGCCCTGGAAGAGGCTGATTCATATGGTATTACCAGGGTTTTTACCCTTACCTACCAGCCGAAATTTTTTAGAAAGCTTGGCTTTAAGGATATTGATAAGTCAGAGTTGCCTCACAAGGTCTGGAGTGACTGTATCAATTGCTCCAAGTTTCCGGATTGCAACGAGGAAGCCCTGGTCTGGGAAAAAAGCACATAACAACTGTATGACTTCATGTTTGCCTCTTTGCGAGGTATCGGCTGCGGGCCAAAAAGCCAAGTGTATCCGCTGCTTCAATAACTAAAAGTTACCCGTGCTTGTGAGTTTAATGATGTAATGTGCAAAAATGTATAAAGACTGCAAGTAAGTCATAACATATGGAGTTCTCGGCAAATGATAGGTACCGCATTAACAAAAATATTCGGCAGCAAAAATGAAAGGGTCTTGAAGCAGATCCAGCCCCTTGTAGAGAGGATAAACAGCTTTGAGGCTGATATTCAGAAGCTGGATGATGAGGCCCTGGCTGCACAGACAGTTGCCTTCAAGGAAAGAGTTGCCCAGGGGGAATCCCTGGATGATCTGCTGCCCGAAGCCTTTGCTGTAACCAGGGAAGCCGCCCGAAGGGTCATAGGTGAAAGACATTACGATGTGCAGCTCATAGGCGGCATTGTTCTGCACCAGGGCAGGATCGCTGAAATGAAAACAGGTGAGGGCAAGACCCTGTGTTCAACCCTGGCCGTCTATCTCAATGCCCTGTCAGGAAAAGGGGTACATGTTGTAACGGTCAATGATTACCTGGCCCGGCGTGATGCTGAATGGATGGGTGCCATCTACCGTTTCCTGGGCCTGACCACCGGCACTATCCTGCATGAAAAGAATGACCAGGAGCGCCAGGAGGCCTATAATGCCGATGTGGCCTATGGCACCAATAATGAGTTCGGTTTTGATTATCTGCGCGACAATATGAAATTCGACATCAAGGATTATTGCCAGCGGGATTTCAACTTTGCCATAGTCGATGAGGTTGACTCCATCCTCATTGATGAAGCCCGAACGCCTCTTATTATTTCCGGCCCGGCCGATATTTCAACCGAGCTTTACCACCTGGTGGATAAGATTATACCCGGTTTCAAGCGTGATGAACATTATACCCTGGATGAAAAATCACGGACCGTCTCATTGTCCGAGGAAGGTGTGGCCCTGGGTGAAAAGCTGCTCAAGGTGGAAAACCTCTACGACCCCAAGAATATTGAATACCTGCACCACTTAAACCAATCTTTAAAAGCACATCTCCTGTTTCAGCGGGATGTTGACTACCTGGTCAAGGACGGTGAAGTGGTGATCGTTGACGAGTTCACCGGCCGCACCATGCCGGGCCGCCGCTACAGTGACGGTTTACACCAGGCGCTGGAGGCAAAGGAAGGCGTTAAGGTTGAACGCGAAAACCAGACTCTGGCTTCCATCACCTTTCAGAATTATTTCCGTCTCTATGATAAGCTGGCCGGCATGACAGGAACGGCAGATACAGAGGCCGCGGAGTTCAAGAAAATTTATGACCTAGATGTGGTCATAATCCCGACCCATAAAAATATGATCCGTGTTGACTTCCCGGATTCGATCTACAAGAATATCCCGGCCAAATACAAGGCTGTTACCCGTGAGATTAAAGCACTGCATGAAAAGGGCCAGCCTGTGCTGGTGGGCACTATTTCCATAGATGTTTCTGAAAAGATATCCAATATGCTCAAAAAAGAAGGTGTCAAGCATTCTGTGCTCAATGCAAAACATCACGAGCAGGAAGCTGAAATCGTGGCCAATGCAGGGCAGAAGGGCAGGGTTACCATTGCCACCAATATGGCGGGAAGGGGTACGGACATTAAACTTGGTGAAGGGGTGCCGGATCTTGGCGGCTTGCATATTCTGGGTACGAGCCGCCATGAGTCGAGGCGGATTGACAACCAGCTCCGGGGCCGTTCAGGAAGGCAGGGAGACCCCGGTTCTTCCCGTTTTTATCTGTCCCTGGAAGATGACCTGCTGCGCATTTTCGGCTCGGACAGGATTTCCGGTATTCTGGATAAGCTGGGCATGGATGAAGATGAGCCCATTGAGCACAATATGATCAGCAAAGCTATTGAAAACGCACAGCGCAAGGTGGAAGGCCACAACTTTGATATCCGTAAACATCTGCTTGAATATGATGATGTCATGAACAAGCAGCGGGAAGTAATTTACCAGCAGAGGCGTGAAGCTCTTGACAGCAAGGACATCAAGCCTCTTATCGAAGAGATACTCTCTGAAGAGATGGGGTCCGTTGCCGCAGAATTTGTTGAGACGAAAGTGATGTCGCCGGATTGGGACTGGAAGGGCATCAATGAACGGCTGCAGAACATCATCGGCTTTGCACCTGAGTGGGATGATGCGGACAAGCAGGACCTGGATCATGACAAGTTTTTTGACAAACTCATACACGTTGCACAACATGCCTATGCAGAGCAGGAGGAACGTATAGGCCTTGAAGGCATGCGGTATCTTGAACGTGTAATTTTTCTACAGATGGTCGACACCTATTGGAAAGAACACCTGCTCAATATGGATCATCTGAAGGAAGGTATCGGGTTGCGTGGCTATGGCCAGAAAAATCCTCTCAATGAATATAAACGGGAGGGTTTTGAAATGTTTGCCACTATGATTGAAACAGTGAAGCAGCAGACATTGACCACCCTTTTTCGTATTAAGATTGCCAAGGAGGAGGATGTTGACCGTGAGGCCCTGGAAAAAAGAAAGCGGCAGCAGGCTGAAATGCGTTTGAGCAGGGGCGGGCAGGAAGCCGGCCAGGCCCAGCAGCAGCCTCTGAAAAGGGAAGGTGAAAAGATTGGCCGCAACGATCCCTGTCCCTGTGGCAGCGGCAAAAAATATAAAAAATGTTGTGGCAAGTTCAAATAGCTTGGAAGATATTTCATAAAATAATTTTATAGGCATAGCCAGTGAATATCAAGGGCTTTACATACTCTGCTGTTGCCGCCGGTATCAGGAAGAAAGAGCGTCTTGATCTCGGCCTGATCTTTTCTGAAAAACCTGCTGTTGCCGCCGGTGTTTTTACAAAAAACCGTGTAAAGGCTGCCCCGGTCTTGCTTGGTATGGAACGCATCGGCCAGGGCAGGGCCCAGGCCATACTGGTTAACAGCGGTGTGGCCAATGCCTGCACCGGAAAGAACGGTATGCAGGCGGCCAGGACCTGCTCGGGTTTGGCTGCTGCCGCCCTGGGAATTGATGAGAACCTGGTGCAGATAGCCTCGACCGGGGTTATCGGAGAACAGTTGCCGGTTGAAAAAGTGGCAGCGGCACTGGATGAACTGGTTGGCGGTTTATCGCCAACCGGCCATGAGGAAGTTGCCCGCGCCATCATGACCACGGATACTGTTCCCAAAACTGCTGAGCGCACCTGCACCATTGGAGGCAAAGAAGTAAAACTCCTGGGCATGGCAAAAGGGGCAGGCATGATCATGCCCGACATGGCCACCATGCTCTGCTTTGTCATGACTGATGCAGATATAGCAGCAGACATCCTGCAGCACCACCTGTTACGGGGTGTAATGCAATCCTTTAACCGTATCACCGTTGATGGCGACACGAGTACAAATGATACGGTCCTGATCCTGGCGAACTCGACGGCCGGCAACCCGGAAATCATTGCACCGGATACCGTGGAAAGCACCATTTTCGGAGCAGCTCTGGCAGGGTTGTTAAAAGACCTGGCGCTCCAGATTGTGGCAGATGGAGAGGGGGCCACCAAAACGGTCACCATAAAAGTCATTAACGCAGCAAATGAAGACGAAGCTGAAGGTGCAGCCCGCACCATCGCCAACTCATCTCTGGTCAAGACCGCTTTTTTCGGCGAGGATGCTAACTGGGGGAGGATTATAGCGGCCCTGGGACGTTCCGGCGCAGTATTTGATCAAGACAGCGTGGATATCGCATTTGGTGATGTACTTCTTGTGCACGGTGGTCTGGCACAGGGTGCCGCGGCAGAAGCAAAGGCAACTGAAGTTCTCCGGCAGAAGAAGTTTACAGTCACCGTTGATCTTAAAACAGGGCAGGCAACAGGTGAAATATATACCTGTGACCTGTCCATCGATTACATCAAGATAAACGCCGACTACCGCAGTTGATTAAAAACCATATCCAGCCTGCATTTTCTTAAAGCTCTCCCCTGTAGTATATATTATATAAGTATGAAAAAGTTATTGTATAATCTTGCAACCGCAATGATGGAGGTACGATTATGACCGCTGAAACCAAGAAGATCTGTCCGGAGTGCAACGGAGAAAAAAAGATTGCAGGAACCTGTGCCTGCGATATGGAATGGCGCGGCACCCAAAAAGACGATTCATGGAGTGACTGCCAGTGCACCGATGAGGAAATCTGCCCGGTTTGTCAGGGTACAGGGTACGTGTCTGAAGGGTAAAGCGACCTGTTGCCTGACAATTTTCAGGATTGCCAATCGATGCGACAGATGACTTCAGGTGCAATATAAAGTGAGAAGTTCATAATTGCTTCTGCTCAGGAACCGGATGCTTCCAGTTTCCTTATTCCCGTTCTGATAAAAAACAGAGCGAGAAACAGGGAAATGGCAACCGAGGCAAGAATCCAGCCGGTAAGGGTCAGCAGGTCCTGTGCAGACATCACACCGTTTCG
This sequence comes from Desulfobulbaceae bacterium, assembly GCA_002868955.1. Taxonomy (GTDB): domain Bacteria; phylum Desulfobacterota; class Desulfobulbia; order Desulfobulbales; family BM004; genus BM004. The sequence continues at coordinate 8,806 of PKTW01000185.1, read as the reverse complement.
CAACCAGCCCCGCATCACCCTGTAGACAGGAGATCCCCCCAGGAATATAATGGCCATCTCAAAGGCAATGGCAGTAAAAAGAAACAGGATTGCCCCTATACCCCCGAGGGCGGCAGCCCTGTTCTCTGCCTTGAAGTCAGCGTAGATTGCTCCAAAGCCCAAGGCCATGGCGAGCACTGTCCAGGTGATAATCAAGCCGGTAATCACCGAGATCCACCACATGGGTCCTTCGATATTGAGGAGGCGGTTGGACACGACCAGCAGGATCAGGGCAAGCACGGTAAAGGGTATTACATAAAAAAGATACTTGTGCAGGATGTATTTGGCAGTTGAAAGGGGCGATGACATGATAATATAAAAGGAACCGCCTTCCGCCCCGATGGAGGGATAGACAAATCGCGCTGCCAGAGAGGCCACGACAAAGCCTGTCAAGCCGATATTCAGAAATGATATAAGGTTGGTAACATACTCTTCTTCAAACATGGAACGCTCCACAGGTAGCACTTTGAAATTATAGAGGTAGACTATAACCAGGGCGGCAATCATGAAAAGTTGTGACCATTCGGCAGAATCACGCAGAAACAGTTTGGACTCTTTCAGAAATGTCCACTGCAGGGAGCTGCGCTTGTACTTACCCCTGCTGAAAAAGGAGCGGTAGCCGCCAAAGGACTCCTGTGATTTAGTAAAGCCTGAAAGAAACCAGCGTTCCATGGCCCATTCACCGAGAAAGAAAAGGGTCAGGGGCGTTACGACAAGCAGGGCTGTTATCAGAATGTCAATTTCTCTATCCATGAGATAGTATGAAAGCAGGTTTGAAGCCCAGGCTGCCGGGATATAAGGAGAGGCCGGGGTGGCAAGGGACGAAAGATAGTCAATGAAGTGACCGTATTTATCCGGATTAACGAGGTCTTCGGGTCGCATAAGTCGGAAAATAATATATATGAAGATGCCGAAACATATTGACAGGTAGAGAATGATGTCCTTGGTGCGTTTGGCAGGAAAAAGATTGACAAGTACAACTGTAAATCCCATGCCGAAGGTTGTGGCGGTAGCAGCCGTGGAGATTATTGCCCCCAGCATGAGAGGCCAGTAGAGAATGGAGGCCTTAAAAACAGTGCCATAGGCTGCAAAAATGGGTATTGAAAAAACAATCATCATCCACGAGGTGTAAATTGATGTTGTCACATAGCGCATGAAGAAAATGTCAGATTTTGCAAGCGGTGCGGCAAAGATTATTTCATTGTCCTGCGAGAGGAAAAGGGTTGATACGGCGGAGACCATGCAGGAAAAAACAAGCATGGCAAACATGGTTATCCAGGCCATCTGAAATATTTTCAGACTGAGAATAATACCAAGCTCGTTCTGACTGTGAAAATAGGTGACAACCCTAACAACTACCTTGTACAGGACCAGACAGACAGCCAAGCTGAAGATCAGGACGCCAAGTGTCCGGAAAGGAATCTTGTTTTTTGGGAAAAACCTGTTTTTTGCAGAGAGTAGAAATGGCTGCAAAAGTGTTTTCCGTTTAGATGATTTCATGGCAATAAAAATATATCTCACCCGGACCGCAGGGCATTTATGATGTCCTGCAGTTCATAAGCCCCTGTAAGCTCAAGAAAAATCTCCTCGAGATCTGAATGTTCCAGTCGGGCCGCAAGCTGTAAATCTTTCAGGTTGCCAAGTGCCCGCAGACTCCCATTCAGGATAATACCGATCCGGTCACAAAGTTCCTCGGCAATTTCCAGGGAATGGGTAGAAAGGAAGATGGCGGTGCCTCTGAGCGCATGGCTTTTAAATAATTCTTTCACAATGCGGGCACTTTTCGGATCAAGGCCGACCATGGGTTCATCAACAACAATCAGAGGGGGCTCAAGCATAAAGATACTGGAGATGATGAGCTTCTGCCGCATGCCGTGTGAATAACTTTCAATAAGATGATGTTGCCAGTCTTCAAGGTCAAAGAGTTTCAAATAATGCGCCGTATTGCGCGAAAAGGTTTCAGGTTCCAGGTTATATAAACTCGCAATAAACTGCAGGAACTCAAACCCGGTTAGTTTTTCAAACAGATATGGCCGGTCAGGTATATAACCGGTGTCCTGCTTGCATTTTTGGGGCTCACTCACCAGGCTGCGATTGTTAATGAATATCTTGCCGTTGTCTGGTTGCAAAAGGCCGGCGATCATCTTAATGGTGGTTGTTTTGCCGGCCCCATTCGGACCCAGAAAGCCAAAGATCTCACCCTGTTTGACCTCCAGGCTTATATTGTCAACGGCAGTGAATTTCCCGAATTTTTTTGTCAGGCTGTCAATGACAAGGACATCGTCCGTGTTATTTTGGCCGGCCGATGTATTTGATTCTGTATGGTTTAATTCATCCATGATTAACTGTGCTGGTAAGTATGTAAAAAAATGAAGAGAAGTTTATTTTTTCCCAATACGTTCATTTTTGTTTGCCCAAAAACGAACCCAAAAGGGCAGCCAATCACTTGGTCCCGCTCTTAACAGGACTGCCCGAAGTTTATACCCCCCTTGAGGGGTGCTCCTCGAAAACGGCCGGGAGTTTGAAAACTCGCACCCCTTTACAGGGTGCTCAGACAGGTCCAAACTCATGTTCCGGCCTTTTCTGTGGTGCTCGGCAGCGTGAAATGGCAATAACAGAAAAATTTCCCCCTCCCGGTTTTGCCAGGGTTATTATTATACCACCCCTTTAGGTCTAGTAGTTAATTGATTCATAAACATAATCAACATTTGTATGGGCCCCGACTTGCTGCGGGGAGCTTCAATCAGTTCCTTTTTTCGTCTACAATTTCAATCTGCAGCTTGCCAAGCAGGGCGGCAATTCTTACCTGTTCAACTGTTTCCCCTTCGACAAATTTTATATGACTTAAATCAGCCGGGAATTGATTCTTTGTCGTATCCACAGAGTACCAGCTGTCATCAAGGCAGACTTCGTTCCAGGCATGATAATAAAATGCCCCCTCAAAAAAAGTCACCCCGGCAACGACCCGTGTGGGGATGCCTGTGTTTCTGGCCAGGGCGGCAAAGAGGGCAGCATGCTCATTGCAGTCACCAATTCTTGTGTTCAGCGTGGTGAGGGCATCAGGAATGCCGAGTACAGGCCTTTTTTCAAGGTTATTAAATACCCACGCAGCTAAGATTCTTACACGTTCAAGATCGGCAACCGCATTTCCTGCTACTTCCTGGGCCAGGTCAGTTATGCTCTTGTTTTTCGTCTGAATGTAAGGGGTGGAAGCAAGTTCCTCCGTAAAACCGGTGCAGGAAGCAACACTTGAGTCCGGTAAGGTTTCCAGGTTGACCGTTAGAACACCGTCGTCAAGGGTCTGACGGTCTTTATCAAGGTCAAAATCAGTGTCTGGAGGCAAGGTCAAGCGGTAACGTATCCAGTTGCGCCCGGCAAGATCAAGGCTGCCGCCGCTTATCGGAATGGATACACTGCTGAGAATTTCCTTGCCTTTGACCTTGATATCGGTAGCTTTAAATTCCGGTTCAGAGATAAATACAAAACCTGCCGGCGATTCCTCCTTGATAACTTTGCCCCCATCATCCAACCAGCTGTTTATCCTGACTCCTGAAAATGTCTCGACAAAATGATGCAGGGTGAAAACACGGTTTCTGACGAGAACTTTCTTGCGCCCCCTATATTCCATAACCGTATCTCTCCCGGACAGGGAAACCGGGTCGAAATAAGGGACCTTAAACTTGTCTCCAGGTTGCAAACCTTGCTCCAGGAGATAATAACGGTTGTTTGTCGAAAGATAAGGTGGATTTTGCAGACGAATGATGTCGGAGATAGTTTCCTTGCCGGTTTTTAAGGAGAAATGGACTTCCTGGCCTTCTACCTTGCCGTTTGCTTCCATTTTGTAAAAAGGGGAGGTGAAGTGAAAGGTGAAATCCTTGAGCAGCATATCCCGGCTCAAGGTAGCTTTTACGCGCATGTCAACAGGATGGGATTCATTGAGGATATTCAAATAAAGGAAGGCATCCTGGTAGAGAGTATACTCACCTGCGCCGGATGCGGTGAGCCTGTTTTTCACAAACCCGATCCTTTCACTTTGGAAGTAGATGCCGGCAAAGCTTTCTTCTCTGCCGCGCTTAATGATCTGCTCCTCGCGTATATCAATACTTTTAATAAAATAGTCGCGCTTGAGCAGGGCCCCAAAAAAAAGGACCCAGATAATGAGAAAAAGAATACGGATGCTATTTTTTGGAAAAGTCAATGGAAGCCTACCTTAAACTTAAAGCAAAGAAGCACAGCAAGACATAAAGAAGTTAAGCATCTGGGTGATATCAGGCAAGCACTGGCAAGTATTGCGCTGAGGCTATGCTATTGCTTCCACCTGGAGGAACATCAACCGACAATCCAGACGGCGGTATTTACACTCATGGCTACCACTTTCTCAGTGACGCTGCCGAAAACACCTTTGACGATTTCTTTGTCGCGGCGTCCCATAACTATGGTCCCGAAGTCATCAATCAGGGCCTGGCGTACTATCTGGCGGCTTGGATACATGCCTTTCTTCGTTTTGAGCCGATGTATGCGTTCAGGTGGAAATCCACTGTTGATAAGCATCTGGCGCGGCGCGAGAAAATAGAGGTCATCATCATGGCGGTGTTCCCGGCACCACTCCTGCGGTAGGAATCTGTTGCAATATCCCAGGTTGAGGTCCTGTTTTTGGGCAAACATGGCTGCGGAATGGAAAAGGGTAATCTCCGCGTAAGGATTGTTTTTAAGCATAAAACAAAGATGATCGACTGCCTGCAGAGTAAAGTGGGAACCGTCAACAGGGACAAGGAATTTGCGGGAATCGACCTGCCCGTCAATAATCCAGATCGGCACATCATGGCATTTTTCGAACATGGTACTGGAGACACTGCCCATGATGAGTTCTTCAAGCTTGGATACACCGCGCCGCCCCAGGACCAGTGCATCAAACCTGCCTTTTCTGGCAACCTGTAATACCTCGTCACTAGGGTTTGTCTTGGATATCTTGACCTCGGTTGTGACCTGACCCGGGCCGATGCCGTTGCGTTCAAGCCTTTCAACTGCTTTGTGCAGAAACTTTTTGGCAGCAGAAAAGCGTTTCTGTTCCTCACTGCTCAGTGTGTTCATCAACTCCGACTCATCCAGCCAGGCGCTTGCTGTTTCTGAAGGATTGCAGGTTATAACAGTAAACAGATGCAGTCGGATATCATCAAGGTGGGCAAAGAGCTGTTCCAGGTAATGCAGGGTATTGGAACTGTAAACTGAAGCATCAACGGCAATAAGCAGCTTTTTTTCCATGGAGTAACCTCGTTTTTTTCTCAATGACAGGGATTATCATAGGTGCAGGTCATGCCGCAATAATTCTGGAAAACAAGTTGGCTGCCCATTTTCTCTATATAATTTGGCAGCAGCGGAATTTTGCCACCGCCACCAGGGGCGTCCACGGCAAAAGTTGGTACAGCCATACCGGATACGTGTCCGATCAGGGTTTGCATGATTTCAAGGCCCTTGGCTATTGGTGTGCGAAAATGATTCGTGCCTTTTGTCATGTCTGTCTGAAAAATATAGTAAGGTTTGACGCGCAGGCGCAAGAGATTGTACATCAGGTGTTTAATGATTTCCGGATCGTCATTGACTCCCTTTAGCAAGACGGTCTGGCTGCCAAGGGGAATGCCGGCATCAGCTAGACGGTTGCAGGCCGTTGCAGCTTCAGGAGTGATTTCATCCGGATGATTGAAATGTGTATTTATATATACCGGATGATACCGTTTTATTGTTGCCGCAAGTTTTTTTGTCACCCGCATGGGCAGCGTACAGGGGACGCGGGTGCCGATGCGGATTATATCGATATGTCTTATGGCACGTATGCGTGAAAGAATATAATCAAGCCTGCTGTCATCAAGAAGCAATGGGTCGCCGCCTGATACAAGGACATCCTTGATAGCGGGTGTCTGCTGCAGATACTTGAGACCGGCACTAATTGTTTTGAGGCTTACAGGCATTTCTTTCGTGCCGACTTTACGCTTTCTTGTACAGAAACGGCAGTAAACTGCGCATTGGTTGTGTACCAGGAAGAGGGCACGGTCAGGATACTTATGAACCAGGTTTGTTACAGGGCTTAAGTGCTCTTCATTTAAAGGATCTTTCATGCAGACAGTATCCTCAAGTTCCAATGAATCGGGAACCGCCTGGCGCCACAGGGGATCACCGGGTTGCTTTATCAGTCTGAGATAATAGGGGTTAATGCGCATGGGGTATATTTGTGTCACCCGGTAAAGATCTCCAGGATCTAACCCGAAGTGTGCGAACAGTTGTGCGGGTTGTGTGCAACTTTTTTGGAGAAGGGCTTGCCAATGCATTATATATATTCTGCAAGAAATGCTTTTTTGGGGAAAAATCTTATACGATATGACTTCTCATGTATTGCTGGAAAGACTGTAAATAACGGACTTTATTGTGCAGAGGAGTAAATCCGAAATTAAACTACAGCTTTTTTTCCAGGCCTTGAATGTTTGTATGCTCGCCTAAAACAACAAGTATATCGCCGGGCAGTATTTCCGTGTTTGGATTGGGATTAAATAACATTTCTCCCTTCTCACGCTTGATGGCTACCACAATCAGGTCATGTTCGGAGCGGATACCTGACTGCATCAGGGTTTTATTGGCAAATGTCGCTTTGTCAGAAACCTGCAGTTCTTCAAGCCTGAGGCCAAGTTCACCATCATGGACAGTAAGGTCAATAAAATCAATGACCGTGGGCCTGACAATTGCTTGTGCCATGCGGCGGGCCCCGATTTCATACGGTGAGAAAACCTTGTTGGCACCGGCACGTAATAATTTTGTCTCAGCCCCTTTTTTGCCACTTGACCTGGCCAGGATATAGATGTCAGGCTTGAGTACCCTGGCGGAAAGGATAACATACACGTTGTCCGCATCTGAACTTGTAACGGCGATTAATGCCTTGGCATCATTGATATTGGACTTCTTCAGTATGTCATCACTGGTGGAATCACCCCGCAGCACCAGGTAGCCTAATTCCTCGATGGCTGAAATTTCTTCAGGATTGTTTTCAATTATGACGAACGTTCTTTTGTTCTCGTGCAGAATTTTACTGATCACCTTGCCGATACGCCCGAACCCGCATACAATATAATGGTCTTTCAGGACAGCCAGCTTTTTTTCCATATGTCTTCTCCCTAAATATGTCTGCAGGCCGCCCTCAACCATGGCCTGTGTAATTAAGCTGACGATAAAAAGAAATAAACCAACCCCGCCGAAAACAAGAATCATGGTAAAATATTTACCGGCGGGGCTAAGCGGCATAACTTCACTGAAACCGACGGTTGTGATACTGATCACTGTCATGTAGAGCGCATCGGTCAGGCTGGTGTCTTCAATGAACATATAACCCGATGTCCCGTAAATAAGGATCAGAAGCAATATGACTATACTGGTGAGAATTTTTTTCATGGCTGCAGATTATATATTTTGATGCAACTGGTCAAATGCATTCAAAAGATACAAGCAGACCGGGAAACTGGCTACTTTTTTTTGTGTCCATATGACGGGTAAAAAGATATAGGGTTTGTCAGCAAAAAACTACGGATTTAATGACCAAAAGACGCAGGTTAATTTTTTTCCGGGAAAATACGGTAGATCTATTCATCTTTTTTATAATTGCCTGGCGGGCAAGATGTGATGTCCTGCTCTTATAAAATACAGTAGTGGTTGTCAGATAAAAAAACCCGCCGGAGTTGCCGGCGGGTTTTTATGCTGCTATCCGTATATTTTTTATTCAAGGCCTGTAACATCGGTTGCTTGTAAGCCTTTTTGGCCTTCAGTAACTGAAAATTCAACCTTCTGACCTTCGGCAAGAGTTCTAAAACCACCGGTATCACGGATTGATGAATAATGCACAAAAACATCATCTCCTTGTTCTCGCTCGATAAAACCAAACCCCTTGCTGTTGTTGAACCATTTTACTGTCCCAGTTTCACGATCTGACATAATAAAACGCCCTCCCAATTGATGCATAAAAAAACGGTATTAACCGCCAACAATGGCTGATCACAAAACTACTTTGAAATCAGCCTATTAAGTTGTTAGTCTGTTACAACCAAATTAGTGCTTTGTCAAGTGTAATAAGTTATTTCCCTAAGTTATACAGGTAATGATAACACTAGGTTACCAATTGCAGGGTCTATTTGACCTGACAGCATGGGAAGGGTATAAAACGTTTATTAAAGAATAATTCGATGCTGATCTTGTTTGCATTTTTAACAATGATATTATAGAGTCGCAGAAAAAACAGGGTGCCTGGGTGGCGGAACTGGTAGACGCAAGGGACTTAAAATCCCTCGGGGTTCATCCCTGTACGAGTTCGATTCTCGTCCCGGGCACCAATAATAGAAAGGGATTCAGCCGATTTGGTTGGATTCCTTTTTTTGTGGAATTAGGGGAATTGTAACCACTTTTGTAACCATTCACATTTGGGCCAGATATCTTTCCTGCTGTTCTGCGGCTATCTTCAGGTCATCCTCATCAACAATGTTGTAACGTTCAAAAACTGCTCTTGTCTTGTGTCCTGAAATGCTCATACATACTCTTTCAGGAATACCGGCTCTTACCATGTTTCTAACTGCTGAACGCCTGAAATCGTGCATTACCGGCCCTGGCTGAAACTTGTTCTCCCATTTCTGAACATACTTACAATTAACTTTGTAACCATATCCCAAACCGATTTTACGACAGGTTGTGTTCCATGATTGCCTGAAATCACTTATTTGGTTTCCTTCACGGTGGA
>PKTW01000133.1 GCA_002868955.1 Desulfobulbaceae bacterium | reverse complement strand
CAGTTTCCACTGTTGTCCAGGGAAGAAACCGAGGAGTTGGCAATTCGTTATCACGAAACGGACGATCCAGAGGCTGCCTACAAACTTGTTTCCTCAAACCTGAGGCTCGTGGTGAAGGTGGCCATGGATTTTCAGAAATATTGGATGCAGAACTTTCTTGATCTTATCCAGGAGGGTAACGTCGGCCTTGTACAGGCAGCGAAGAAATTTGATCCTTTCCGTGAAGTCAAGTTCTCATACTATGCCGCTTATTGGATTCGTGCCTATATCCTTAAATTCATCATGGATAACTGGCGCATGGTCAAGATCGGTACCACCCAGGCACAAAGAAAGTTGTTTTTCAGCCTTAATAAAGAAAGAAAACTGCTCGAATCCCAGGGTTTTCAGCCTGACACCAAGTTGTTGGCGCAACGACTGCATGTAAAGGAAAGCGAAGTCATTGAGATGAGCCAGCGAATGGACAACTGGGATGTGTCTTTGGAAAGCCCGGTGCGCGAAGACTCCAATGATGAACAAAAGGATTTTCTGCCGCATCGCGGGCCAAGTGTTGAAGAGCTTGTGGCCGGTCGGGAGATCAGGCAGCGTATGGCTGATATTCTTCAAGATTTACAGAGTAGTCTCAATGATAAAGAACAGATGATTCTGCAGACCAGGTTGCTGAGCGATGAGCCGCAAACCCTCCAGGATATAGCCGATACTTTTGGTATTTCGCGGGAACGGGTTCGTCAGATAGAAGTGAACCTGCTGAAAAAGATGAAAAAGCACCTAGAGAAGGAAGTTCCTGATATAAAAAATTTTTTTGGTCAGGAAGAGTTTAAGGAAGGATAAGTTACACAGTCAGATATCTCCGGGATTATTTCTTAACGTATCAGCTTTACATGTAGCGCCCTGTTCGGACGTGATCCAGCAATAAACCAGCGTAACGTATCAACGAAAGTTTACAGAGTCAGTGAATAATAAAGGAAAAACGTACCTCGTGGTGCTGGCGGTTGGGTTCTTTGGCCTGTCAACTCAAGTGAGTCATGCCAAACTTTTCGCGGTTACACCGCATGATCTTCTGCCAGAGCAGAAGATCATGGTTGACGACAAGGAGGTGCCGCATTGGAAAGCGCTTTGGGATCAGGCCCGGCAAAGTGCACTGCAGGGTGATTTTGAAACAGCACTGCGCCAGTACAAGGCTCTATTGGAGCTGAAAAGCAATCTCGAAGAGGCCCGCTGGGAACTTGCACGGATTATGGTGTATCTGAAACGCTGGGTTGAAGCTGCCGAACTCCTTGAATTTCTCATTGAATCTGCTCCTGAAAGTACACTGTATATCAATTCACTTGGCAAAGTTATGTGGGAGCTGGGACAGTATGAACGGTCAGTGGATCTTTTTAGGAAAGTATACAATAAAAATCCATCTGACCAGACAGCCCTGGCTGGACTGGTTGAAGGGTTGACTAAACTGGACAGAAAAAATGAAGCGCTCCCCTATCTGGAACAGCTCTCTTTGCAGGAACCATCAAATAAAGGGGTGCGGCGTTATCTTGCCTTCCTTTTATATGAAGCTGGAGATTATGAAAAGGCAAGGTCGCATTTCACAATTTTGTCCAGGAATGAAGATGTTGAGCTTGATGTCTTGTATAAAACGGCGAAAACTTATGACCGCCTTGGGCTGGAACAGCAGGCCTCTATATATTGGGAGCGTTTTCTGGTGCGGGAGCCGGAAAATATTGAGGCCCACAAGTTCCTGGCCCAATATTTTGAAAAGGTGGAACAGCCGGACAGGTCCCTTTCGCATTTCAGGGCCGTTTTAGCGCAGAATCCTGAAGATAGTTTTATTTATAAGCGTGTAGGTAAATTGTATGAAAAGACTGGGGAACCCGATAAGGCCGTGTTGTATTATGAAAAATATCTCAAACAATATCCAAATGATCCAGAGGTCTCGCACCAGATAGCCAGCATTAATTCTGCAGTAATGAAGAAGGGGAAAACACGGGCTCCATTACAGGATGAAACCACTTTTGATTTTCAAGACAAAACTGAAAATTTAAAAGGAATTATCCGCAATCTTGAAGACGCCGGGCGCTACGAGGATACCATACCATTCTACAAAGAACTCATCGACATCAATCCAGAAAATAACGAGATACTAACGGCGCTGGCAAATGCCTTAATTGCCATAGGAAATAACAAGGGCAACGTCTCAATGCTGGGATTCTTATCGGCCATTGCGGCAGAGAATATATCCATATACCGATCCATGGCCGAATTGTTGCGGCGAATGAGGCGCAAAGAAGAACTGTTGGCAGTTTTGCATAAAATTCACGAGCTTGATCCCGGAGATAATATTACGACGCAGGAATTAGCTATTCTGTACCTGAACAGGGGCGAACCGGTTCTGAGCCGTAAATACTTTGCGGAACTTTCAGAATCTGACTGCTCCAATAGCCTTTGCCTGGAAGCCAGGGCCTTACTTGCCGAAAAACTTGATCTGCCGGCGCATAGACTTCAGGATTATGAAACATTGTTGAAGCAACAACCAGGCAACGCAGAAATAAGGTTTGCGACAATCGCTTTGGCAGCGCAGATGGGACTGCTTGATAGAGCAGTTTTTCACGCCAGTTATCTGCAAATATCCCCACCGGGCGTGGAGAGTCATGAGCTCAAAGTCCTCCTTGCCGAAGTCTACAGGGATTCTGGCTATTTGAGTAGAGCAATAGAACGTTATAATGCTATCATAGAGCAGACATCCGGTAAAAACGAAGCAGTCGTTCAACATTTTCGTATCCGTTCCTGGCTGGGCATGGCAGAATCATATGAGCAGTTAGGCCTGCTGTATGAAGCCGAGCAGGCTTTACGTAGAGCTTTGGTGCTTGAAGAGAACCGAATTCCCATTCTTGAAGCGCTGTTTCATCTTTTTTTAAGGAGCGGACGAATTGCAGAAAGTGAAATCTGGCTGCAAGCACTTAATCTTGAGCTGGATGCATCGCAACAGGTCATGGCCACACAGACTAATCTCGATTGGAAGAAAGAATTTTTCCAGGCTGAAATGTATAGCGCAGCAGGTGATTACGGCTTGGCGGTAGACATGTATAGACAGGCAGAAGTCCAGTTGCTTGAATACCGCAAGAATAAAGCCTTGCCCCAGAATGCAGGCGAAGCAACAAAAGAATATCGTATACGGACTCATTTAGCTGCAGGCCTTTTGCAAGCTCGGGAGTATGCGGAAGCAGAACAAATTGTTCTTACTCTGAAAAATAGTCATGCGGGTGAATTGGAACTCCTGGTTTTACTTGAGCAGATTTATCTGGCATGGGGCCAAGATGCAAAGGTAGAGAAAATTGCAGAAGAGGTACGGGAATATGCAGCGCAAGATTTTGGCAGACAGTTGAACCTGGCAAGATTATACAGAAAGTACAATGAAATTTCCCGGCAGTCAGAAGCAGCTGAAAAAGCTACAACGCAGGAGCCTGAGTCCCTGGCAGCAAAACATCTCCTTGTTGATGCACGAATTCAACAGGGAGAATATTTTTCAGCACTCGAATTACTGAACCGGTTTCTTGAAAACTATCCCGATAACAACTTGTTTCTCTCACAACAGGCGGGTCTTCTTGCAAAAGTGGGAAGTCTTCAGGATGCACTAGCTGTGACTGAAATGATACTTGCTGAAACTCCCGAGCGCCGGGATATTGTCCTGCTCCAGGCCCGGATTTTATGGGAAATGAATCGCTGGAAAGATTCTTTATCCCTGTATGAGACTATAGTTAATCCCCCGGTTGAGGAACTCCTGGAAAGAAAGATTCAGGAACAGAGGCTGACAGTTGACCAATCACCGACAAATAATCCCTGGTGGGAAGTGATTACTTTCAGGGAAGGGACGCCGCTTACCATTTCTCAGGTCATCATGTCACCGCAACAAGCGGCTGATTTTTCAGAAAGTGGCCAGATCGTCAATTCAGTGGCTGCTCAAGATTATGCATTATATCGCTGGCAGGATAGATTCAATAAAGAGTTGTCGGTCAGGCGTTTTGTCATGCGCCGGGAGTATTATCATGCTGCAAATAAGCTTGAAATTTACATAAAAGAGTTTGGCAGTAATGATTTTCTGCTCTATGATCTGGCAGGCTTGTACAGCAAGCTTGAACGGCTGAATGATGAGGCGACTCTGTACCGGAAAATTGCAGCACAAAATGCTAATTTCCCCGGACTTTCAGAAGCGGTCCAAAGAAATAACCTGAAACGCCGCCCCACGATTTTCTTGGCCTATATCATGCAGTATGATGATGGCTGGGACGGTTATATGGGCGTGCGGCAAAATATATTCCAAGGAGGCGGGAAATATTACAAAACAACAAACCAGGAATGGAACTTTAACATTGCCAGAATCAATTATCAATCTACTCAGAATGCGCAGAATTTATTGGGTTGGCGCACCATACTGACTTACGACGCAAAGCTGTCACAGTCACTTGGACTGTCGCTTGCTGGCGGGGTTGAAAAACTGCAAAGCGTCTATGATGACACCCCTCTTTGGTCTGGCGCATTCACCGGAAAGATCGCCGATGAAATGAGGGCTGTTTTTTCTGCAAAACAGGATGTGGTGGCTGACACAATTGCCAGCCTCAAGCGAAATATAAAAAGACGTGACTATAAGATTGAGCTCATGTTTGATCTTTTCCCCCGCATTCTTCTCGGCGGCTATTATGACCTTATAGGTTATTCCGATAGCAATTGGACGCATAATTATACATTTTGGGCCTCCTATATTTTTTGGCCGGAGCCAACTCTGCTAAAAATTAGTTACAATTATGACTTTTATGATTCCCATGAAGGCCAGAACCCCGGGGTCCCAATAGATGACGGTTTTGCACCGAATGACCACCCATACTGGTCGCCAGTGAATTACTGGATTACACGTTTTTCATTTTACTTTAAGCACCAGTTGTCAAATGATACCCTTGCCAGAGGAGTCCCCAGTTATTATGCCATAGAATATTCCTTTGGGTATGATTCTGAAGATAATGACTTGCACGAATTCAAAGCTAGTCTTAATTTTGAAATAGCAAAAAACTATATATTAAGTGCATCCTACGGTTTTATGAACTTGGATGTGTATAAACATGAAGAGGCCCTTGTATCATTGATGTACAGATTTTAACAAAAAAGGTTGAATAGAGGATTGTATATGAATGAAAGAATGCCCATTTCGAGGATGGGCTTTATCAGGCTACGCAAAGAACTGGAACAGTTGGAACGGAGGGAACGCCACGATGTGATAAGGGCCATTGAAGTGGCCCGTGAACATGGCGATTTAAAGGAGAACGCTGAATATCATGCTGCCAAAGAGCGCCAGGGGCATGTTGAAGGCAGAATTTTGGAATTAAAAGATAAACTGAGCCGCGCAGAGGTGATTGACTGTTCTGAAGTAACTTGTAAAAAAGCCGTCTTTGGGACTGTTGTAACCATGTTGGATCTCGATACGGATCTTGAAGTTACCTATCAACTCCTGGGCCCGGAGGAGTCAGACGTAAAAAAGGGAGTTATATCATTACAGTCGCCTCTGGGCAGGTCCATTTTAGGGAAAGAAGTGGGCGATCAAGTAAAGGTTGTCACCCCTGGCGGTATGCGCGAATTTGAAATAATTAACATTGCAGCTCCGGAAAATGATTAGGCTGATGCACAGGCTGCTGGCCGGTGGATCTGGTATAATGAGGAGTGTGTGTCTTGAATTGAGAGGCAGGTTGGTGCTTTTGCTTAATCGGCATTAATGCCCTGCAGGAACATGCTGCTTATCTGTTTTGCCGTATCCTCAATATCGTATGGGGGCTTGGGTGACAATACCCAGAGCCTGGTCATTTCATCCAGGGCTCCGAAAAAGGCCCTTTTAGCTATTCCGGGTTTTACATCTTTGCGGAAAATGCCTTTTGTTTGGCCCTGACGGATAATGGCTGAAATGATATCAACATATTCGCTGAAGATAGTTTTGCGATATTCTTTGATTAGCTTGTGACTCTGGCGTAATTCCATCTGTATGATTTCAGCCAGGCTTTTGTTTTCTTTGGCCATGGAAAGATGCTTGAGGGCGAAAATCTCTATTTTTTTCTGGGGGTTTTCTTCCTGGTCAACAAGTTTTTTGGTCTGGGCAATAAATTTTCCGATTTCTTCATCAAATACAGAGATGAGAATGTCAAACTTGTTGTTAAAATAAAGATAAATCGTGCCGTCTGCCACTTTGGCTGCTTTGGCTATATCAGAAATTCTGGCACTGAAAAAGCCTTTTTTAGCAAAAACTTTAACGGCAGCCCGAATTATTTTTTCGTGTTTATCAGAGCTTTTCATTAATTATTACAGTACAAAACAGGTCAATCACAATGAACCAATAAATGCAATTCGCAGCTGAATGGTTATTCATTTAGCGGCACTATGATAGAAATATAACTCATCGATGTCAAGACAAAATTTGATTCTTTTGTATATTTATAACTGATTGAGTGTTCACTATTTCTTGACAACAATCGGAGCATAAAGGTAGGTTGACAGGATAATCAGGGTAGGGGTTCAAACAATCAACTATTGATAGCTATATAGGGAAAAATACGCATATCACAGTGTGGTAGCTATTCAATTGAGATTTTCTGCTTGGCTCTGACGGTTGTATATGGAATTTTAAGAATAAGTAAAATTAGATTTTAGACATAAAAGGTATAATTTGTCCGATATGGCAGATTGTAAAGAATAAAAAGGAGATTCGTTCCATGAAAGTATTGGTTATCGGCTCTGGCGGCAGGGAGCACGCGTTGGTTTGGATGCTTAACCAGAGTCCGCGTGTATCAAAGATTTACTGTGCCCCGGGAAATGCGGGTATCAGCAAACAGGCTGAGTGTGTTGCCATTAGTGCAACTGATGTAAAGGGCCTTGTCAGTTTTGCCAAAAAACAGAAAATAGACCTTACCCTGGTTGGGCCTGAATCCTCATTGACATTGGGGGTTGTGGATGCCTTCGAAAAAAAGGGCTTACGTATATTTGGCCCGTCCCAAAAAGCTGCAATTCTTGAGGGCAGCAAGGTGTTCACCAAGAAATTCATGCAGGACCATAACATTCCCACAGCCGGCTTTACGGTTTTTCGTAAACGTGAAAGGGCAATTGAATATGTTGAGCGTATCGGCGCCCCAGTGGTCATCAAGGCAGACGGTCTTGCAGCCGGCAAGGGTGTTATCGTTGCCCAGACTGTTCAGGAGGCCATCGATGCAATTGATGTGATCATGAAGGATAAGGTGTTCGGCGAGGCCGGCAACAGGGTTGTTGTGGAGGATTTCATGACGGGCGAGGAGGCATCATTTCTGGCCTTTACTGACGGCAAAACAATACTGCCATTGCCGACTTCCCAGGATCACAAACCAATATTTGATGATGATAAGGGACCGAATACGGGCGGCATGGGGGCATATTCTCCGGCCCCGGTTGTTACCCCGGACTTACATAAACAGATCATGAGCAAGATAATGATCCCGACTGTCAAGGGAATGGCCAAGGAGGGAAGACCATACAAAGGGGTCCTCTATGCCGGCTTGATGATAAAGAACGGCAAGGCCAAGGTTGTAGAATTCAACTGCCGCTTTGGCGACCCTGAAGCCCAGCCACTTCTCATGCGCCTGAAGACAGACCTGGTTGATATTGTTGAGGCTGTATTGGACGGGCACCTGCACAATATAAAGTTGGATATCGATCCGCGGCCGACTGTTTGTATTGTTATGTCATCAGGCGGCTATCCTGGCTCCTATGAAAAGAATAAAGTAATAAGCGGACTTACTAAAGCCGCAAAACAGGAGTCAGTAGTCGTATTTCATGCAGGTACAGCTTTGAAGAACAAAAAGATAGTGACTGCAGGCGGCAGGGTATTGGGTGTTACAGCCATTGGTAATGATCTGGATGAAGCTATCAGCAAAGCGTATAAAACAGTTGCCATGATTAAATGGCCTGGCAACTTTTACCGTACTGATATTGGTGCCAAAGCAGCACGCCACATGAAAAAAACAAAAGCTGAAGCTCGTAAGGCTCAGGTTGGCATAGTTATGGGAAGCGATTCAGATCTGCCTGTAATGCAGGCCGCCGCCGATTTTCTGCTTTCCATGGGAATTCCGTATGAGATTTCTGTTAATTCGGCGCACCGTACCCCGGATGCCGCAAGTGCTTATGCCCAGAATGCGGCCTCAAGAGGTCTGCAGGTAATTATTGCCGGGGCGGGTATGGCTGCCCACCTGGCGGGAGTTCTGGCGGCCCATACAAACATTCCAGTCATTGGTGTGCCCCTTGACGCCTCTTCGTTGAATGGCCTTGATGCACTGCTTTCCACAGTCCAGATGCCGCCAGGTGTGCCTGTTGCCACCATGGGCATAGGCAAAGCCGGGGCAAAGAATGCCGCAGTGCTTGCTGCCAGGATCCTGGCACTTCATGACAGGAAGCTTGGCACCAGACTCGCAACATATAAAATGGAAATGGCAAATCAGGTGCAAGAGAAGAACAGGAAGTTGCAGAGACGTTAAACTCGGATGAAATATAACGAAAACGGCAGACATACTGTTGCTTACCAGCCCTGTTCAATGGCAGACCTGAACAGGGCTGTTGCTGTTTTGAACGGGGGAGGAGTCGTTGCCTTTCCAACAGAAACGTATTACGGGCTCGCTGTTGATCCATTAAACCCCCTGGCTCTGAACCATCTATTTTCCTTGAAACAAAGGGACATCAGCAAGCCAATCCTGACACTGGTAGACGACCGGGCATCATTATCTTCCCTTGCTCAGGATATTCCCATCATCTATGAACCCTTAATGAAGGAATTCTGGCCAGGGCCGCTAACTCTTATTTTTCAGGCGCGATTGAACCTGCCGACCCTTTTAACAGCTGGAACCTCCACAATTGGAGTGCGACATTCATCCCACCCTTTCGCCCGGCAGTTGTTGCGAGCTTTTGGGCGGCCATTGACAGCGACCAGCGCCAATATATCCGGATATGCTGCAGCCGTCGATGCCTATGAGGTCAAGACACAGTTCGGCAGCAAGATTGATGTGGTTTTTGATGGGGGAAGAACACCCGGGACAGTTGGATCAACTATTATCGGCCTTGAAGGGGACAGACTCAAGCTCATACGTGAAGGAGTTATCCCCTATAGAGATATTCTCCGGGTTTTCCAAAAATTAGAGAGCAGTTAAAGTGCGATCATTACATTTTGATCCCTTCAAAACCCGTCTGGCAAGAGATATCCGCAATAATCTTTCCAAATCATTTCTCCAGGCCTTAGCAGAAAAAGATGTATCCGTATTTCAAAGATGCACAGCTGATTTCTTGCAGCAGAATCCTGAACCGCCTTATGCACACTATTTAAAAGAGAGACTGGCACGATATGAAGAGGCTTACGCAATCATAGAAAAGCGAAAACTCAAGAAAATTTTACAACAGGTACCAATTCTATGGGACCTTAAACTCTACTTTGAAATGCATGAACTCCTGGAACTGGAATGGAAAAAGGCAGAGGGTGGTAGACGCAGGGCCCTGCAAGGGCTCATACGGGCAGCCGGGATGAAAATTCATGCAGAAAACAACAATGGAAAGGTAGCAGTTAGTATGGGAGTTAAAGCCTTGGCTGATTTAATGAGGTACAGGGACGAGCTTGCCGATCTTGTTCCACTTGAAGTCATTCTGGCCGATATTAAACAAACTCTTAGTACTGCCCCAAAAACCACCGAGGTTGAATAGTGATCATGGACAACGCAGCATCATCGAGCTACAACAACTATCATGCAACAGTTATTTTTTCTCAAATGTACAGGTGTTTATTTTAAAGGGGAGATAGGCAGGGCAATGGCCAAGAGCTGCTGTTGCCATAAGCGGAATGCCGATGAGCCCCCACCAGCTTTTTGCCACTAACCCGATGATTATAATGGCCAGACCAACAGCCAGTCGAAAAATCCTGTCAGACGCGCCCATGTTCTTTTGCATTTTATACTCCTTTGCTGAAATAATCAGTTTGATAAGGGGATCCCTTACTTTAGCGCAGCTTTGCTGGCAGGCAACACCCTTTTCAGATTCAAGTACGCATTCCGCACAGAATGCCCTGCCACAGGCCTTACATATTGCAATCGCATCTCCTGCAGGATGGTTAAAATATTTCATGCGGTCTTCTCTTTCTTTAAATTTAGGCTGGTGAGATGAAAAGGAAAATGAAATTTTTTCATTATATAATAACAAATATGCTTGAAGAATATAAAAGTATTTGCAAGAAGTTTAGTACAGTAACGATATGGTGGTTTATCTTGCAAACTCATAACTCACTGTAATGTAATACATACTACAATAAATCCAACATATTGCACCAGAAATCACTACAATGGAAAAAGGTTTGCAGGACATATTGCCCATCACAATATTTTCACAGGGCGGAACTTTTTTTATGACAATACTGCTGATCACAGCAGGTCTTATTGCACTTTCAGCATTTTTAAATTTATTTAGTCCCAAACCTCTCTATCAGCGGTCATCCACCACTATAATAGTCACAAGCAACTTTTTTTTTATTGCGGGTTTTCTCTGGATTTGCTGGTTTCACTGGCAGATATACCTGAAAATGCCACTTGACGTGCCGGAAAATCTCATTGCCTGGATAAACCGGCAGCTTGAAATACTGAATAGGAACAGTGATTATGGCATGCAGCTATATAATGCGGCCTCTCCGCCGCGCTACAAGATACCGGTCTGGATTGAGAACGAGAAATACTATTTCTGGTTCATGTGTTACGGAATAATGGCTCTTTGGGTACATTTTCGTCTCCAGAGTCATCGGTTTAGAGCTATGCTCCATCTCTTTTTAGCTCTACAAATCGCGATCCTTTATTTTTGGGTAGATCCATTCAGATCTCCGCTGCCGCAGTTTCTGGGTGAAATTGCCCCCTGGTATATCCCTGGACAGTCATTGATGGCAAAAGCCGGATATTTTATGCGGCTGTATCCTAAAATGGTTTTTTATTACAACGCGGAGTATATGTGGTTTCATCCTCCGTTGCTTTTTATTTCGTACGGTGCCATTACCATCATTTTTATTACATCAGTATTTATGCTCGTAAAACGGGACCTCTTGATTGAAAAGATTGGCTATGTGTATGCAAAACTCGGTTTTTTCATGCTCACCCTGGGTATGCTGCTGGGATACCCCTGGGCCTTAAAGGCCTGGGGACCAAACTGGTGGTGGGATCCGAAGATCTGCAGTTCCTTGGTGATGTGGGCTGTCTTTTCCACATATCTGCATACACGATTGTATGCAAACAAAAAGTCCATGTGGTATTTTACAGCCCTGTTGGGAATTATATGCTTTCTTGCCATGATTTTTACTTTTCTGACCTCTTTTTATTTCCCGGGCGAGCATACGTTTCAATAACCGTTGTTAGAGAGAGTAAAGGTTTACAGCAGTGACACAGAGAGTATGAAATATTTACCCAAAGAGATGCAATAACAATGAAACTGAAAAGCTCATATGATTTTTACCTGATCCTCGCCACAACATTTGTGCTGTTTGCAATTTCGCTCATAAGCATATACGGCATGTTCTATTTCAAATTTGCCCAGATTCATCAGCTGGATCCTTCATTGAAGATAGCGTATATGAATAGGATGAACGAAGTAGTTGCACCGTTCATAATCTGTCTTATACTGCTGCTCGGTATCTGTGTTCCTAAAAGACTGCTGCCGACAGTCTGGTTAAACCGTATTACGGTAATACTTTTGACCTGTGTTGTGCCCATAGGATTCCTTTCAGGGGTAAAGGCAAGTTTGTTCTTCTTGCTCGCTGCCTCCCTCGTCTTGCAGATAATTGTGTTTGGCATGGCCTTGGCAGGGAGTAGAAGTCTTCATTTTCATAAAAAAGGATATTGGGTTCGTCTTGGATCATCGTTGATACATCTCGGACTGATCATTTTTATCCTGGATCTGTTTTTTTATGGAAATAAAACACTTCATCTTGTGCTTTTCTGGGTCACAACCGGCGCAACCATCCTGGGGATGATTTTTTGTTTTTACGCCGAGGCCGTAGTTAACTTTGTTACAGGCAGACAAACGTTTTCTGATGAGAATATAACTTGATAGAAACTTTTTCTTTAAAATATTTTTTATTATACTAAATAGTTATTTGACCAACATTTTGGCTGCCAATTTGTATTATATCAGGAGTCTGAGATGAAACTGATTGTAAATGTGATAGTTGCAATGCTTATGTGGGCCCCCCTGAGTGCCAGTGCACTCTGCGTCCAGGGTGACTGTACCAATGGTCATGGAACTTTTGTCCAGCCTGATGACGGGACAACATATGTCGGGGAATTCAGGGAGGGCGTTCGAACAGGCAGGGGATTGATGACCTATCCGGATGGCACCAAATACGTAGGTGACTGGCAGAATGATAAACCTCATGGAAAGGGCACCCTTATATCTATCGACAATTTTGAATACAGTGGAGAGTTTGCCAATGGAGTTCGCCATGGCCAGGGGACCCTGACAACGGCTGATGGGAAAATATATGTAGGGCAGTGGCAGAACGGTGTCCCGCACGGGCAGGGTAAGATCACAGACCCCGATAAAGAAGAATATGTCGGTCAATTTGAGAATGGTCGGCGCAATGGACAAGGAGAGGTCTTATATGCAGATGGGACAAAGTATAATGGTCAGTGGGTAGATGATCTTCCCAATGGGCAAGGTGTAAAGATGTTACCAGACGGCATGCAGTATTCCGGAGAATTTAAAAACGGTTTAATGCACGGCACAGGTACGGTAGTTATGCCTGATGGCAGCCAGATTAAGATACAGTGGCAAACTGATGAGCTTGTGCAAGAAGAGGAGAAACAACCCGAAGCAGCATTGTTGACTACCGAGGAAAAGGGAGACTGGTACGTGCCCCAGACTCCCGGAGAAGAACAGGGTCGGCAGAGCCCGGAGCCGATTATGCCTGCCGGTCAGATGGCAGTTTCTTCACAGGAGCTATTCGCCGCTGCAGAGCCAACCCCACCTCAGGAAATAGGGGCGCCCCTTGGGACCTCGGAACAGATTTTTCCCCAGGTCTCTGAAAAGAAGCAGGTTGCAGCTAAAGCACAGCCACAAGCAGAAGCAGCCAATGAGAATCAGAAAGCGCAAGTTGAGGAGGCGGCATCTGAAGTTGCGGAGGCAACCCGGCGCCAGGAAGAAGCGGCGCCTGTTGAGACCACTGAACAAATATTACCTCAGGCGTCAGAAAAGGAGCAGGTTGCAGCTGAAGAGCAGACGCAAACAGAAGCGGTCAATGAGATTCAGAGAGCGGCAACTGAGGAGATGGCATCTGAATCTGCCCAGCCTGCCAAAGGAGAACAGGCCGCAGGCCACCAAAAGGGATATGCACTCTATTCAGAAACCACAAATGGTGCCAAGTATGCCAGCATAGCAAAGGGCGCCCATATCCGTTCCGATGCAGCCCTGACGTCAAAAGTCCTGCGTTCTGTACCGCCGGGATACCCCGTGCTTGTGCTGAAACGACAGGAAGACTGGGTCCTGGTCGAAGATTTCAGGCAGAGAAAAGGCTGGGTTTTTTCACCTCTGCTTACAGGGCCTGGAACCGTAATAATTAAAGTTTATAAGGGAAACTTGCGCAGCGGTCCCGGTTTAACTGATGATGTTATTGTGCAACTGGATCACGGGAAAGTACTTTCAGTTTTAGAAACAAGGGGAGACTGGCTGCAGGTAACCGATTCTGAAAAAGTATCCGGCTGGATGCATCGAAAGGTCATCTGGCCTTAAGAGAACACCATATTCCATTCAAACCGCAATCGTTTATTTTTTTCAGCGGAACAATTCATGCAAGATAAAGACATACAGCAGAAAAGGCCTAGAAAACTGAGCAGGTTTTTGCCGCTTCTCGTGCTTCTGATATTAATAGTTTTGGCTCTCGGGCTTGGTTCAAGAGTCAATAATGAGAAGAGCAGACTCCTGGAAGAAAAAAGTGATGCAGTAGTCCAGGAAAGACCACCGGTCAATGTGGTAGTGCAGGAGATGGCACCGGCATTGCTGCGTGATAGGCTGAACCTGCCTGGCATGGTTGAGCCCTGGGAGAGTTTGAACATACTTGCTGAAGTAAGAGGCATGGTGGAAGAAGTCCTGGTGGAAGAGGGCGACCATGTAAAACAGGGTGACCTGATTGCCCGGCTCGACACCAGCGATTACGAAAACACAATAAATTCCACCAGGGCAGCATATAACCTGGCCCTGACAAATTTGAAGCGGTTGTCAGGCCTGCATGAACAGGAAATTATTGCCCAGGCGGAATATGATTCCATCAAGGCAGAGGCTGCATCACTTGAGGCGGACCTGGCCATTGCCGAGATGCAGTTGAAAAGGTGTTATATCAGGTCTTCTATTTCAGGAATTGTAAATGTACTCCCGGCTCAAAACGGTCTTTATCTTGCTGTCGGAGATCCTGTGGCCACTGTGCTTGATATTGACCGGGTTAAAGTAATTGTCGGCATTCCGGAAACTGATGTGGATGCAGTGCGAAAGATAGACAGGTTTGAAGTAAT
>PKTW01000151.1 GCA_002868955.1 Desulfobulbaceae bacterium | reverse complement strand
CAGGCCGGGATACTGCCTGCGTTTGAGTTTCAAGGCGCTGGCAATGACCAGATGCCGGTAACACTTGCGCGGGGCTTCGTCTGTCGGGCGTTTTGATTCCGTAAAATTCTTCACGCAGCCGGAGACTCCTGCAGATTTAGAAGAAAAAGAAGGAAATAAGGGTCGGCAGCGACGCGAAGCGATGTTGGCGATCAACCCATTACCTTCATTCCGGGAATGATCGGAGGTCAATTGCATAATCCATCAGTGCGGTGCTGCCGGTCCCCCGGAAAGTCCCGCTTGTAGGAGCCGCCCCACTGGAATGGTAACTGGCAGCCAGCACGATATGGCGGTCCGCGACGGCCAGACCATGGGTTGGATCATAGCCCCGCCAGCCGGCCCCAGGAATATATACTTCCGCCCATGCATGCAGGTGGCGCTGCACCATGTCAGGGTCTCCTTCCTGGTAGCCGCTCACAAATCTGGCTGCCAGACCAACGCTGCGGCAGGCAGCAATGAACAACACGGCAAAGTCCCGGCAAGATCCCTGCTTCCTCTCCATGGTCAAAACGGGCGGCAGGGGTGGACCATCGTCCCGAATCTCGACGGTAAAATTCTCATAAATTGCCGTGTTCAGCAGGACCAGGAAGTCAAGAGAATTGCCGGCTGCCTTTTCGACAAGATGTTGAACAAAGGCTTTGATTTCGCTTTCCGGTTCAGCAGTTCCCAGAAAAGGTGCAAGGGCATTGGCGTCGCTGCCGGTATACCTCGAGGGCAACTGACAAAAAGCATTTTCGGTCACCAGGAAACCGAAGGGATTTGCACATAATGTCTGCACTTCAAATGTGGAGGAAACAGTCATTGTCTCGATTTTTCCCTCAAACCATACACTGGTGGCAAGATTTCCTTCCGCATCAAGAAAATCATGGGTGCCGGCAGGCGGCGGTTCTACGCGCATTGAAAATTCTCTGACTTGCTGTGACGTGTCGTTGCGCGGCCGCAGCCGCAGAACGTGCGGCTCCAGAAACACGGGAAGGGAGTATGAATAGCGGATCAGGTGGGAACCTTTGAATAGCATTATAACCTACTTTTCAGGATTTAATTTTGTCAGGAGCCGGTCGATCCATTCACCCGGGAGCTCCTTTATTGCCTGGCGCAGAACAGTATCCCACCAGGTGGAGATGTCGATAAGTTCCTCCTGTTCGTAGCGGTGTTCAATCATCTGGAAAGAATTCCGGCGGTAAAGAACAATGTCCACCGGGAAATCAACATCCGCCGCACTGATCCGCGTTGAATCAAATGCAAGGCAGCCCACCCTCACGGCAAAAGCCAGTGAGTCCTTATTACTGAAAGTCCTGTCCAGCACCGGTTTGCCGTATCCCGGGGCGCCGATGATCTGATAAGGGGTCTCTTCGCTGATCTCCACCCAGTTGCCCTCCGGGTAGATAAGAAAGAGTGAATGGTCTTTGTCCTCAGGCATCTGGCCCCCGATAAGGCAGTGAATATCAAAATGGAGGCCGCTCTCTTCGAGGGATTTCTTATCCTCTTGTGCGACTTGCCTTATCATTTGGGCAAATCCATTCACAACCTTGAACATGCGTTGATAAGGTTCGTTGAGTTCAGCCAGGTGTTCTTCGAAATAGGTGATTGATTTATCACGCACAGATCGCAGCCCTGAAGTCATCAGAAACAGGCAACCCGTCCCGTGCTTCATACAGGTCAGTTTTTTGCCCGTGGTTAATTCTTTACCCGATGTTATAAGCGTGTCTGAAATGCCGACAAGCCCTTCATGCGTTCGCATGCCTAGACAAAAGGTCACGTGTTTACCTCCTGGATGATTTTCCGGACCGAATTATTAACATCTGAGATATGTCATCAGGCTCAAGCATATGCTCTAGACAATCGACTTATTACGCCCGCAGAATTATTGTTGGGAAAGCCCGTTAGTTACAGCCGGGGTTAACTTAAAGAAAGTGGAACTGATCTCCTGGCCCACCTCGTTCATACGGACCTGCAGGGAGTCGAGATACTCATGCATGCCCAGTTCCATTACATCCTCGATATCGGCATAGTTCATATCAGCCATCAGCCGACCAAGACATTTTTCTGCGCGGTTAAGGGCCGACCCATATGGTGATCCGGTAATCTTGTGGAGAGAATCAAAGGCAGTGGCCACGCAATGGCGGATCGAACGCGGAAATTCCGCATCAAAGATGAGAAAGTCAGCCACATGTTTAGGGGTTATGCGATGGAATCGTTTGCGGTACATGTCATGGGCGCTGGCTGATTTCAGAACGGCAGCCCACTGGATATTGTCGTATGCACTGCCAATATAATCACCAACGGGAAGCAGTGTGTAATATTTGACATCGAGTATCCGCGAGATCTTATCAGCCCGTTCAACCATTAATCCCATACGGGCAAAATGCCAGGGTTCTCCATGGCTCATTGTAGAGTAAAGTAATCCGGAAAACATATGTCCGCGCATTTTAATCATAAGAAAAAACTTATGTGGATCGTTTTGTGCAAAACTGGAATGCTCGGCCTCTTTGAGGTCGATATAAAAGCGGTTGAGCTGTTCCCACATCTCGCTGGAGATGATTTCCCTGACCGAACGGGCGTTTTCGCGGGCGAACTGCAGGCAGGAGATGATTGAGTTCTGGTACTGCCTGTCAAAGGTCAGAAAGCGGAGTACGTTTTCGTAAGAATATTCACTGTAGGATTCTTCAAACTGTTTCTGGTCACCGGTTGTGGCAATCATCGGCGACCATTGCAGGCTGGCATCCAGGGGGAGATCCAGGAGCAGATTCAGATTGACACCTATAAAACGTGCAACATTTTCAGCGCGTTCAATATACCGGCACATCCAATATACCGAATTGGCAACACGGCTCAGCATGATAAGTCTCCAGCTAGATAAGGGGCATAGGTTGACTTATTCCGGGCGGTCAACCACCCAGGTGTCCTTGCTCCCGCCGCCCTGTGATGAATTCACCACCAGGGACCCTTTGCGCAGCGCCACGCGGGTCAGGCCGCCGGGCAGGACGTAGATTTCTTTTCCATAAAGGATATACGGGCGCAGATCAACATGCCGGCCCTCAATCGTGTCTTCTATGAGCGAAGGAACCCGGGAGAGGGCCAGGGTTGGTTGAGCCATGTAATTTCTGGGATTTTCCCGGATCAATTGAGCAAACTTTTTCCGTTCCGCCTGAGAAGCGTGCGGTCCCACAAGCATACCATAACCGCCTGATTCATTGGCGGCTTTTACGACCAGCTTATCCAGATTTTCAAGAACGTAAGCCCGCTCTTTCTGTTCCGCGCAGACATAGGTGGGAACATTGGGCAGGATCGGTTCTTCACCGGTGTAATACTTGATGATCTTCGGTACATAAGCATAGATAACCTTGTCATCCGCAACCCCTGTGCCCGGTGCATTTGCCATTGCCAGCTTGCCGGACTTGTATATTTCCATGAGACCCGGAACGCCAAGCATTGAATCAGGCCTGAAAGCGAGCGGGTCAATGAAGTCATCATCGATGCGGCGGTAAAGCACATCGACCTGTTGAAGACCCTTGGTTGTCTGCATGTGAATGAATCCATTGTGAACGATGAGATCCTGGCCTTCCAAGAGTTCAACGCCCATCTGGCGCGCGAGAAAAGAATGTTCAAAATATGCGGAATTATAGGTGCCGGGAGTAAGGACTCCAATGGTCGGTGCAGAGACACTTTCAGGCGCCAGGTATTCCAGGATATCAAGCAGGAGGTTCGGGTAGTCATCGACCGCCCGGACATTGGATGCTTCGAAGACTTGTGGAAAGGTGCGCTTCAGGATCTGTCGGTTTTCAAGAACATAGGAAACCCCTGATGGGCAGCGCAGATTATCCTCCAGTACGTAATACGTTCCATCACTGTCACGCACCAGGTCGGTGCCGGTTACATGACACCAGATATTGTGCGGCGGGCTGAAGCCCTCGCATTCCTTGCGGTAGGTTTTGCTGGATAAAATGACATCTTCGGGAATGACGCGGTCTTTCACAATCCGCCGGCCATTATAAATGTCGTCGATAAATGCATTCAGTGCGAAAATGCGCTGTTTCAGACCGGCCTCGATCCTGTCCCATTCTGCCCCGTCAATAATACGTGGAATAATATCGAACGGAAAGATTTTTTCCGCACCTTCCTCATTACCGTATACCGCAAAGGTAATTCCCATCTGCAGCAGCATTGTTTCAGCAGCTTTCTGTTTTGCAAGAATGCTTTCCCCGGAAAGAGACTCGAGTCGTTCGATCAGCAGTTTAGAGCCGGGCCGGGGTTTTCCCAGGGACTCAAAGAGCTCATCATAAAAGTTATCAAGCTGGTAGTTCGTGAAATCCATTATTACCCTTCATTTGCTGGGAACTGAGAATTTTTCTTACTGTTTCCTGGCAACATAATTTGTAATGCATGGAAGTGGTGACTGGAAACAGTAAACTGTCAAACATGAAAAACCGGAATTTCCAAAAACATCATGGCAGTTATCATACCTCTAATATTCAAGCTCTGCAAGGAATTGAGCTGCCTCCAACAAGGGATATACAAGGGCTCAGATGTAAAAAAATGGTATTTTCCGCCCACGGAAAATAACGCCTGCAGCCAATTTTCTCCTGCCTTATAAGTTCTACCTCCATTACTTTTATGGAAATGTAAACCTGTATCAGGACGGCACACGCCTCACTTCAAGCTCTCCCGGCAGAACACCAGTTCAGCAGCAGTGGATAAACCGGCATTGAACGTATATCCCTCTGTTGTAAAATCCCGCAGGTCACTTGTTTTTTCAAGATGATTGACCACCACATAATTGACCATCAGGCCGCGGGCGCGTTTGGCATGGATGCCGATCACCTTGTATATGCCGTTCCTGTTTTCCTTGAACGATACTTTAAGGACCGGTCCGTTGATTGCTTCCGGTCGGATAACCTTGAAATATTCATCTGACGCAAGGTTGACAAGGACAGAGTCTTTTTGATGCTGCAGGTCCCTGCTGATGGCCTCGGTCACAAGGGTATCCCAGAACGCATATAAATTTTTAGAGCGTCCGGCGGCAAACTTTGTTCCCATTTCCAGGCGGTAGGGCTGTATCAGGTCAAGGGGCCTTAAAACTCCGTAGAGTCCGGAGAGGATGCGGACATGGTCCTGGGCGAAGGCGAGGTTATCCTCAGAGAAAGTTTCTGCAGCAAGACCGGAGTATACATCGCCCTTAAAGGCGAAGAGTGCCTGTCTGGCATTGGCCGGGCTGAAGGGCACGGTAAAGTCCTGATACCGCTGCCAGTTGAGCTGTGCCAGTTTTTCGCTTATCCCCATGAGTTCACCAACCTGCCCGGGGGTTAGTTTTTTCAGGCCATCGCTCAACCGCCGGCTCTTTTCAAGCATTTCCGGCAGGGTATGGTCTGGATATTCTGGTCCGGTGAAATCCAGTGTTTTTGATGGTGAAATAACCAGTATCATAACGTTCACCCAGTTTTTTATTTTTAGTTTCCCCGGTTTTTCCCGAAGATTCAGCAAAACCAGGAGACCTGGAAACGGGGATGCGGGTTAGTGGTAAATGGCTCTTAAAAAATGTAAAGATTTTCAATTTATTTCTGTATACTCTTACCATAATCCATCAACATAATCAGGCAAAAGGAGAAATGTCATGCGTTGGAAAAGTGGCCGCAGAAGTTCTAATATTGAGGATCGACGCGGGATACGCATTTCAAAAAAGATTGCCGCGGGTGGTGGTCTTACGACAATTGTCCTGGTTCTTGTTGCTATGTATTTCGGTATAGATCCCGGTGTTGTCATGCAGGTTGCCAACCCGGGCCAGGGGACAGAAGAGCGGGTGGAGAAGGTCACCCTGTCAGCAACAGAACAGGAGCTGACCGATTTTGTTTCTGTTGTCCTGGCCGATACCGAAGACACCTGGCATGCAATTTTTCATAATGTAAAAAACGGACACCTGTTGCCTGAAAATATCACAGCATTTTTACATGTTCGCTGCGGGAAATCTTCTGCAGCTGATTAATGAGAAAATCTTTCATCTGCTGTTCCGCATTCGGGTTGTCGGTGCCATTGCTTCTGGTGGCCTCCCTGAAGAATGCATTACATATACTCCGGACAGCGGAATCCCATTGGGCCGCATAACCGTTTTGGACTGGATCTTTCTTCTGGCCGAGCGTGCCCGCATCATAATCCCTGCGGCCATGGGCCCAGTTGCTGATATGTCCATAATAGATGAGGCTGCGGTCCAGCAGAATATAGAGAAACTGGATGTTTTTAACCGGGCCGATCTGTATTTCCCGGCCGCCTAACGGTATGCCCAGGATCCTGGTCTGCGCCATACCTTTGGAGCCCAATGCCGCCCACGTGGCACCGGCAAGGCCGCCCAGAGCGGCAAACAGTCCGAAACTTGTACCGGCAGTTGCTGCATCTATGGCAACAGCAATGCCGGCCCCGCTGATCCCTGCAGCAGCAATCTGCTGCTTGCGGCTCAGGCCGAGTAATTTCCAGGTGGACTCGCTGAACAGATCTTCATGGAGAATGGAACTGGGCGGCAAGTCGTAGTTGAAGATGTTGTGTTTAAAGAGGCTCCTGATCTTATGATGCGCCCGGGATTCAATCTTCCTGATTTTTTTTTCATAGGCGTCCAGCATGTCTGCCTTCACGCGTTTTTCATCTCCGGAATCCGCAAGGTTTCTGATAATTTTATACGCCAGAGACTCCTGCAGCATTTCCGTAATGACCTCGGCACTGGTGAGGTTGCGCTGGGCCCAGTCCTTTTTGAATGCCGCTATGACAGTGTCAAGGGTGGCCTGCCAGTCCGGATCAATATTTTTCAGGCTTTCGAGGAGCTCTATCCGCTGGGCATAATTTGCCGTGTGCGCGTTAAAGACACGGAAGACATTGAAGCATTTGCGGAATTCGTCCTTCCATTGCTCAAGATAATCCGTTCTGGCATCCTTGCTGTTGAGGATGGCCATGCGGGGTAGGCCGGTGAGCCGCAGAATTTCCATCTCTGCCCTGTCAACGCCGCGTACAGGTCTGGAGCCGTCGACAACGTAAATAATGCCGGCGCCCTGGGTAATGGGATGCAGGAGTTCGCAGTCCTCCCTGAATTCTGGGTTTTCGATATTTTTTTCTCGGAAAGCAGCAATGAAATTAACCGTTGTATCCCGGAGGTTTTGCAGCTGGTGCAATATTTTCCGGGGATTCTGAAATCCGGGCGTATCTATGAAGCGGATGATTTCCCTGCCGTCAATGACCACCGGAAACTGCTGGCAGACGACGGTTTCGCCGGGCGTAGCGCTTATCCGCACACTGTCATCTTCTGCCAGGGTCGAGAGCACAGAAGATTTGCCCTCGTTGGGGTGCCCGACAATGGCAAATTCCGGGATAGTATCAGGACGCATTGTTCACCAATCCAACCGCATAGACACAGGGATCCCCAAGTGCGGTAATTCTCCGGGTCCAGATTTTACGGTTTACTTCCTTTATCGGTGTAAAAATGGTGTCCGCCAGCGGTTTGCCGATAAGGCCCAGCCTAATGCAGGGGCCATGGCCGATTGCCTGGCGCAGATTTTTAATGAAGGTTATGTATTCCGCTATGGGCGGCTGCCATGCTTCCTGGATGAGCAGGATATCAATGTCTGCAGGCAGGCTGCTGTTTTTCAGGTTTGCGAGTATTTCCGCATCCGTTCCATAATTTTTATTGATTCTCATAAGTTGCGTGATGGAGGCAGCGAACCTGTTGCGCACCGCAGACTCGATTTCCTCCTGTGGACAAGCATCGGCAATATCATCCGGGATCATGACAAGGAGATTTCTGCGGATAGCCTTGTCATCCGGTGCAGCCTGGTCTTTACCCGAATATTCCGCTTCCTGTTTTTTTACCGCCGTACCCGCCTCGACAACCCTGCGGCCGCGGGTGGACACCAGGGGGGTAGTCATGCGCAGCAGCAGCTGCTCATAGACCCCCTGGCGAAAATCAAGTGCTCTGAGATGCCTGCGCTGTGCTGCAACAGCCCCCAGAAAAAGAAGAAGACGGGGCAGCAGTCCATAAAACAGCACGCTAAAACAGAGAAAAGGCCACCATGAAGCAAGGTCCGGCGTTGACAGGTGATAGATCCCTTCTTTCAGGATGATGCGGCTGCCTTCAATCTGCGCAAGTGATGGGTAGGCAGGATCACCTGCCACCAGCCAGGACCAGGGCAGGGCTATTTTCTGCACCAGGGTATGCACTGCCGCAGAACTTAACTGCAGAGTCGATTGCCAGCCAAAGGCGATATCGGCGGTGATGACTTTGAATAAGGTTGTGACAAGCAGCCCCAGGTTAAAGCCCATGGCAAAAAGCTGGGTCAGGATAAAGATGGGCAGGATAAAAAGAATACCATAGGTGCGGCCTTTGCTCTTGATAATGCCCAGGATGGCTTCCGCCCTGCTGCGCCGGTCCGCCCCCAGTTTATCGGAAACCCGGTTCCTGGCCCAGAGTACTGTCCTGAACATGAATCTGCCTATAGCTCTGTACAAAGGGCACGAAGACAGAAAAGCCCCTTTCTTCAAGCGGTATATGGCAAGGACAAACAGGAGCAGAAGCAGGAGTACCTGGGAAACGACGAAAACAGTGAGATAGACAAAGACATTTACCGGCCGGTTGCCGGTATAGGTCAGAAATGACAGCCCAGCCCCTCCGCCGACAACAAGGCCGGCGAGAATAAATAGCAGCCGGAATGAACCGTACAGGCTTTCAAAACCCTCACCGGGCAGAACAGCTTCTTCTGCTGTTTCCTCTTCCCGCCTCCGGTTCAGCCAGGTTTTGATGGTGAATTGCCGGTCCGCTGTTTTCCCTTCCTTTATGCCGGGCCTGACGGAGTCAAGGAAGATATTGCGGTCCCGCTCATTTAAATAATGCTGATCCTCGGCAGATTGGGAAACAGCATCTTTGTGAAAGAAGTATTCCAGATCGATGATGTCCCTGAAACTCCACTTCTTCACTTGATGATCTTCCATGCTGTTTTATTCATTGAGGCGTTTTTTTATTTGCAGATTGCACGTTAAAGATTTTTGGAAACGAAAACAATACACGCTGCAGTCATATTTAGCTTAAGATATCCGATTTTCGTATATCAGCTTAATGGCTTGGTTAGACCGCTTTATTTCGTTGCTGTTGATTCTGCGATGCCGGCCAGTGCCCTTTCTATCTTTGAAATGACTTCTTCGCAACCGGTTATATTGTGCCTTTTTTCTAAATATCTCGGGTTGTTATACGATATCCAGACAGTAGCCTTGTCATCTTCCCAGATTAAGGCTTTTTGGGGTAAGTCAATGGCAGCACTTTGCTGGCATTTCATAAGAGGGCTTCCCACTTTGGGATTTCCGAATAGTATTAATTCTGTATTTCGTAGTTCGATGCCGACCGCAGCCGCAGCCTCGGAATGCTTTATCCGATTGAATACTGTCATGCCTTTTTCCTTTAAGATGCTCTCCATTCGATCCGCAGTTTCTTCTACATTAAAGCTGCTTTGGACATTAACCATACCGTCCGAAGCCATTGCCGGAAAAGCTATGAATACTATCGCCAATGTCATGAGAATTGTTTTTTTCATTTTTCCCTCCTTTATTCAGGACCCTAAAGTTGTTGCCACAAGTCACACCATCTGCTCCACACACCATCCACCAATTATAAGCGATGCACTGAGCATCTGGAAAAAAAGACTGCAGCCGCTGTTATTATTATTGCCACCTTTTTTGCGTCTCTTCTTCCTCTAGAAGACACATTTCAAGGGCACCATTACCAGCATAGTTGAGCAGGTCCAGGGGGCCGTCAAAATCTTTCATAATAATCGTCTGGGCCATTGCCTAGGGCCTTGCTTCTTTCACAATATAAAAACCATCTTCTGGAAATGTTTCCTGATTAGTTTCGGTTTGGTCAATTTTGACAACCGCATGGTCAGGATCAGAAAAGAATTCGGCCGGTCCTCTACCTGTAATGCCGGTAGGGGAATCGGCGCCCTTCATAAACAAATAGTTTGCAGGTTCTGAGCCATATAAATTTATGATATCTTCAACAGAGACTTCTCTACTTGAAGCAATACTGTTTGCCTGTGAAACTTTTCGAACATAAAAAATTGTTGCCATTGCAGTTCTCCTGTGAAAAAGGGGTCTGGTTTGCGTAAGGGGGAACAAGTCACATTTTGACCTGTATTTTAATCACCTGACAAGTTTGATGCAATTGGCCTCGATGCTGATAAGCCTTTTTTTGTAGAGTGCGCCTATTGCTTTTTTGAATGTTTTTTTGCTTATCCCGAACAGGGCAGAGATCTCTTCCGGCCCGCTCTTATCCGTTATTGCAATCTTGCCGCCATGCTCTTTTAATGTCTTAAGAATGCTCCGGGCAACAGCATCAACTTTCTGATAGCCAGGTTGCTGCAGGCTTAAGTCAATTTTATTATCTGTGCGTATTTTTTTTATGTAGCCTTTGAGCTGCTGGCCTATGTGCAGCTGCTGGAATACTTCGTTTTTGTAGATCATGCCGCCATGGGCACTGTTGATAACCGCTTTATAACCCATATCTGTCTTGTCATATATGATAAGATCCACCTCTTCACCCTCAGCATAATCAGGCTGCTGCAGGCCAAGGAATTTATCCAGTTTTGCAGATGCTGTGATGCGCTTGCTTTTTTCATCAAGAAAAACAAAGACAACGTATGATTTACCTTCCTCCATGCTGGCATGCTGCTCTTTCTTTGGCACAAGCAGATCTTTCTGCAGTCCCCAGTCCATGAAGGCGCCCGACGATGTGTTTGCCGCCACCCGCAATTTGGCAAACTGACCGACTGCTGCATAAGGTTTTTGGGTGGTTGCCCGCAACCGGTTCGGTCCGTCGGCATACACAAAGACTTCAACTTCATCCCCCGGCTTACAATTTTCTGGAGCATACTTTTTCAGCAGGAGAATATCCCCTGACTCGCCACCATCAAGGTGGACGCCGTAGTCCCGCTTTCTAGTTACCCTGAGCTTGTTTATCCTGCCGATCTGTGCCATTCAGTTCATTCCGTTTTTCCGTAGCCGCGGGGAAAGCGGGTCCGCAGATACAGGGTTTCAACCTTTTTTCTGGCCCATGGTGTCTTGCGCAGGAACTTGAGGCTCGACTTGAGGCTGGGGTCCTTGATGAAGCAGTTGATCGAAATCAATCCGCCCAGCCTTTCCCAACCGTAGTGATCCACGAGCCGGGTGACGATCATCTCCAGAGTGATGCCGTGCAGCGGATCCTTGGGCTGTGGCGGGCCTGTGTTGCTTCGGGGCATGTCTTTTTTTATTAGACTTGGAGATCCCGGGACTAGTTCCTGGACGCCTTCTTGGCTTTCTTCGCAGCCTTCTTTTCTTTTTGGGACTTGGCCGGCTTTTTCTTCTCCGCTTTAATGTTTTTGTGTTCCTTGCTCATGCTTTTTACTCATGATAGTGGATTCGTAATCTTGGGGCCAACACCTTTGCAGCCCCATCTGACTGGGCTGGATACATGTTGGCCTGTGCTTTACAAGGTTCTGATTATCGTGTGGCACATAATAAGGCAGTTTGCTTTTTTTAGCCACCTCGATATGGGAAAGAAAAGATGGTCGGGCAGCGCTGGGAAAATGTCTGAGTTTGTATCCGCAAGGGAGCAAAAAAACTGCGGCTTAAAATTTTAAAAGTTGCCGCTAAAAAACGGGGCGTGGTTTGAGGTAAAATGCGGCGGATCGCGTCGCAGAATGGGTGCCACGGACGGGTGCCGTTTGAATTCCCGGTCAAGAAACCTGCGGATTGTCTGGCGGCTCCAGCCGCGTGGGTGGACAAAACCGGTATATAACGACAGGTCGCCCTCGGAAAAACTGGTGACCTCGAGAGTTCCGGCTTCAGGGCTGCAGACCGGCATATTGAATATGGCCAGGTTCAGAAAGGTTATGGCATCAGCGTGGTCCGCGATAAAATTCAGGGTCTGCCGGGCTTCAATGATTGATTCAGAAGGGGTGCCGAAAAGAAGATAGACATAGGTCCCGATCCCGGCACCTTTTAAGGCTGTCAAAGTGTCAGCAACCATGGCAAGGTCAATACCTTTGTGCATGGAGTCAAGAACATCCTGGTTCCCTGATTCCAGGCCGAGTTTCAGCATGACACAGCCCGATTCCCGCAATGCTCTGCAATAACCGGCATCAGTAAGTGCAGGATGAATGCGGGCAAATCCATACCAGTTCACATGCACTGGCCTGGAGGCGAGAGCTTTGAGCAGGGTTGGGCTCACGGCATTGTCCAGGAAATGGATGAGGTCTGGCTGGGTTTGCTGCACAAGAAGATCAATATCGTGCAGTACTCGTCCGGTTGGTGTGGATGTATAAGGATTTTTTTCTGCCGGTTCCGGACAGAATGAGCACTTATTCCAGTAACAGCCGAAGGAAGCCGCATAGGGCAGTATGAAACCGGGTGCCAGGTAATCCCCGAGTGGGAGACTGGCAAAATCGGGGCTGTGGTGCTGCAGGTTATCCTGCCCGCCCAGAAGGCGTATAAGCCATTTCTCGCCCGGCCCTGGAACAAGGTGATCAATGAAACCGCCAAAGGGATTTACCCAGGTAGGATTGCTGAGCCATGATGTCACCAGGCCGCCGCCTAGAATCACCGGCAGCGCCGGGGCAATCTGCTTGACAAAGCCGATCATGGCAAATGCTGGTATTGCCTGGCTCAGGTAATTGAGAGAAAAACCAAGCAGGCCGGGCCGCTCTTCTGCCAGAAGTTTCTGCAGCCGTTCTGC
The DNA here is from genome assembly GCA_002868955.1 of Desulfobulbaceae bacterium. Lineage (GTDB taxonomy): Bacteria > Desulfobacterota > Desulfobulbia > Desulfobulbales > BM004 > BM004. The sequence goes on along the minus strand of PKTW01000151.1, from coordinate 1,836 downwards.
AAAGTAACCATAAAAGATGTTTTCTTCAGGGTGTTCGGCCGCCTTGATCAGATCAATGCTTTTCAGCGGTGATAATTCTGCGTCCTGGTAATTGGCCAGGCTGAGCGTGATATTTTTTTTCAGCCCGACTAACTCCAGCATCCTGTTCACATCTGCCACTGCCCGCTGGTAGCGGTCCTGGTTTGAATAGAGTGAAGGGTTGCGGAGACCTGACAGGTTGGCTTCCAGGCTGCGGTAAGCCCGCCGGCCCCAAGTATCATGCGGTTGCTCTGCTGCTGCAAGCAGAAAAAGCATCCCTTCAAGATTTGCATCCAGGAGAACGCAGGGAAGACCGTTGCCCCGCAGTGCGCCTGCCAGATGCGCTATGCCGGCCGGTGGTTCACAGGGTTTGGCAGCAGGAGGATAAATGAGCAGCATAAATTTTCTCTTAATAGGGTCAAATCTTTATCCTTGACACTTAAGCAAGTCTGACCCAATTCAAGTGTGAGGTATCCTCCAGGTGTCAAGGATAAAGATTTGCCTCCCATCGTTCAAAAAATAACTAGGAATTATAAGTAAGGATTACAACATCCGCTGCCTTATCCCTGACAGGTATCAGTGACTGGTATTTTTTTGAACCGAACCAGGTATCCAATGTGGATTGATCAGGAAATTCGATAACAACCGCGAGATCGTGTTCGTGTTGTCCGGCAAGAACCTCGGCCAGCTGACCCCTGAAAATAATCCTGGCATCAAAAGGGGCAAGCGACTCCTGCACGCCGGCCACATATTCCTGCCAGAGTCCGTCATCTTTTACAGTGATATGTCCCACAAGATATGCTGCCATTTGTCACTCCTGTATGTCAGCCCCTTCTTTGCGGTTTTAGAGTCGGGCTTGGGTATTTATTCTTCATATACAATTGTTTCTGTTGAAAAGCCCAATTCCATGATAATTGAATTTACAGCCTCGACAAATTTGTCCGGGCCGCAGATATAGACGTATTGCTTCGTATCGCTGAAAATCTTCTGCAGATATTCCCGGTCGATGCGGGTATTTTCATATCCCTTGCCTTTTTCCCGGGTGCATATCAGATGACAGCGGCTGCCGAAGTAATGGCGCAGTTCCTTCTCGCATATGATATCAGCAGGAGTTTTATTTGAGAAAATGAGGGTCTGCCCGGCTATGGCACCCGCACCGGCCAACTGGCGGAAGATGGCCAGAAAAGGCGTAATCCCGGCGCCGCCGGCGATAAATACTCCGGGTCCCTTATAGGAAATGGTGCCGAACGGATCGCTTATCAATAAATGGTCTCCTGCTTTAAGGGTGTGGAGTTTGTCTGTAACACCTTTATGTTCTGGGTAGCGTTTGATGCTGAACTCCAGTACTTCATCAGTCGGCAGGCTGGTGGGGGTGAAGGGCCTGCCTTCCTCCTCCCGCCATATTTCCTGGTCAATTACAAGTTCAACGCCCTGGCCTGGGGTAAAGCTGAAGGTCTCGGGTTTTTTTACTATGAAACGCTTTACATCATGGGTGATGAATTCAGTCATCAGTATTGTTGTCCGGTGTTTCATGGTCTTCCTCCAGTATTGTTGTCCTCACTTTATCAAGTTCTGCGAGCAGCCAGTCTGAACTGGTCATGCCCTCGCCATTGCAGACCACCCTGTAGGGTTGGCCGCTCATGGTGCTTTTCGTGGCAGAGTAATGGATAAACTCTTCAGCGGTGTGTATCCGATCTTTAAAATAATTGTACTTCTTTGCAATGTGCTTGCGGGCCTCGGGCGCATCGTAATGCTTGCCGTTCCTGATAAAGGTGCATCCCGACTGTTCAACAAAAAGGAGCAGGGATGCTATTTCTT
>PKTW01000076.1 GCA_002868955.1 Desulfobulbaceae bacterium | reverse complement strand
GAGGGCATTGCCCTTCAGGGATTCGCCTATCTGTACACCAAAACGGTAGGCTTCCTCCATCTGTTCATTTGAATGACCAAATCGGTTGTAATGTTTGCTGATAAACCCGGCACGCTCAGGGTTTTTGCCGGCAATCTTCAAAAAAACCCCTATAGTGCGCCACGGCTCAAGGCTGGGGTGGGAAAAGGCAATCATATTGGAAAAATGAGCCCCGCACTGGTCAAGTTTTTTTTGCAGGCCCCACCAGTGTGCCTTCCAGTATCCCCGGCAGGAAATAAGCGGCAGCACCTCCCGGCCTCCCAGGACATCTTTGCCGTCCCTGTCCAAAAAAGACAGTACAGGTCCACTGGGATTATAAGACCAGGTCGGGCCTGCCAGGATAATGAGATCATATTCCCGGCTGCACTTGGCAGATAGCTTCTGGATAGGGACTCGCTTCCGAAAAAAGGTCGAGAACATCATGAGGTAGGTGCGGAAAATGGAGCCGACTGGAAAGCGCAAATGCGTGACGGGTTTAAGTTTTTCAAAACAAACCTCAATCCCCTGTTCCTTCAAACCGGCTGCCAGCCGGTTAATCAAAACACCTGTCTGGCCACTGAAGGAATAATAAACTAAAAGGACCCTGTTATTTCGTCTCGCCCTGTCCACCAGCTTTTCTTTCCTTTCTGCCATTACGAGTCTTACTTTTCCATCTTTGTCTGCATCGAAAAAACACGATGCGGACAGGTATTTCACCTACAACATGCTGATTTTATAAGGCATTGCTTCCGCTTGGATAATTTTTTACAATTACATCATATTTGAATAAAAAAAGCCCCTGAAATATTCTTCCAGGGGCTTAGGCATAACAAAGGTTAAATAGATATTCAATACATGAATCAGGAAATCATTTTTTCCTCTTTCACAGAAAGGGCAATCTTGTACAGGACGGTGAGGATGAAAAACCCTGTGGCCCATACTCCCAGGGTAATCATAATCTCCTGGAAGGATGGGTGGTACGCTGTGATCTCTTCAAGCGGGCTCGGGACAAAACCACCGATGACCAGGCCGATGCCCTTATCTATCCAGAGGGAGATAAAGAGCAGTACGCAGGCAATGGCCAGGGTATCCTCCCGCTTTCTTGTTGCCGGCACAAGGAACATGACTATGGCAATTATACCGAAAATGGTTGAGACCCGCATCCAGGGCACCAGCTGGCCTTGCCCGTGCAGGCCGAAGAAAAGGTAATCCAGGGTATGCATATGGCCTGGGATATTGCTGTAGTACGCGGTGAAGAACTCAAGCAGAACAAAGAACACGTTGATCAGGGCGGCATACGTAACAATGGTCACCAGCTTCTGGATAGCCTCCTGGCCGGCATCAAATTTTGTTACCCGCTTGATGATCAGGCACAACAGGATAAGAAGTGCGGGACCACCCGCAAAGGCCGAGGCCAGAAAGCGGGGGGCCAGGATTGCGGTAAGCCAGAAATGACGTCCCGGCAGACCGGCGTAAAGAAAGGCGGTTACCGTATGGATACTGACAGCCCAGGGTATGGAAATATAGATGAAAGGCTTGATCCACTTGGGAGGTGCCACTTCCTTCTTCTCTGCGTTCAGGACAACCCAGCCCACAAAGATATTCAGGAAGAGATAGACATTTAAGACGATCATATCCCAGAACAGGATGGAATTGGGGGTCGGATGCAGGAGCACATTCAGGGCCCGCAACGGCTGCCCGAGGTCGGCCAGAATAAACAACAGGCACATGGATACTGCAGCCACGGCCAGAAACTCACCCAGAATGGTGATCTTGCCAAAGGTCTTATAATTGTGCAGATAATAGGGCAGAACAACCATTACACCCGAGGCCGCAACACCAACCAGAAATGTAAACTGGGCAATATAAACGCCCCAGGATACATCGCGGCTCATGCCGGTCAAACCAAGACCGTAGTTATACTGCTGCACATAACTTAAGGCGCCTGCAGCCATGAAGGCCAGCAGCACTGCAATCCATCCCCAGTATCTGTTACTTCCTGTAAGCGCTTTTTCTAACATGGTGCCTCCGCAAATTCAAAATCACTTTTTCCTATTATATATTCAGGAGGTTATATTCTTACAATCCTTGATTGCTTCTGTTCCGTTAAACTATGTAAAATACCGACGGCAAGGTACCCAAAGAGGCTTTCCGTTGAATGGTGAAGTTCTCTTTCAGTACTTTGCTTATCTCCGAATGAGAATCATTCAAATCGCCAAAGACCATTGCGCCGCTGGAGCCGCAGGCCTCAACACAGGCTGGCTGCAGCCCTTTTACGAGCCGCTCCACGCAGAAATTGCATTTTTCAACCACACCGCGCATACGTGTCGGGAATTCTTTGTTGTATGTTGCCTTGTCAATAAACGGCCGCGGGTCACGCCAATTAAAACTTCTCATGCCGTACGGGCAGGCTGCCATGCAGAAACGGCAGCCTATGCAGCGGTGATAATCCATGGCCACTATGCCATCCTTGCGCTTGAAGGTTGCTTTGGTAGGACATGCCCTGACGCATGGCGGGTTGTCACAATGGTTGCAGAACACCAGAAATCTTGAGTTGTGCAGGTGTTCGTCCCGGTGGTAGTGGCTCATGGTTGGAAATGCCTTCTCATAGGGAACTCCGAATATCCATTTGATCTCATCCTTGGGATTGCCGAAATTGGGGACATTGTGGACTAAGTGGCAGGCCGTGATACATTTCTGGGCCAAGCCCTGATTGGCATCAAAAACCCTCTGGTCAACAACCATACCCAGTCGTACTCCAGTAGGAGCAGCGTCATGGGATACCTCGGCTCCAGCCCCTGAAGATGCAAATGAAACAGGGGAAGACTCACCCTTCAAAAGTAGATTGAAAGCCGCAGGTGCACCGAGACCTGCAATGGTTGACAATCCGGCAATCTTTAAAAATTGTCTTCTCTTGATATCCATTAGAACGTCTCCTTAGGCACGTAATGGCAATCCCAGCAATACGGTTTTACAGATGTATACGTATGGCACTCATCGCAGAATTTCTTTTTTTCTGTATGGCACTTCATGCAGCCGTTCATCAAACTTCTGTCGTACTTTACACCTTCCACTTCAACAGGGGTCCTGTTCCCTTCGCGTAATACCTGGTCGCGCCAGTCATCAAGGACCTTCATGTGCGAGGTCCGCATATACTGCACCGATTCGACACATTTCGTTACCCCTTTAGGCTTCTCCAGCTTTGGGACGGGGCCGGCATTCCCCATATTTTTCCAGATCGGGAATGTCATCAAGGCCACAAATACTATCAGCCCTGGGATGATTAATTTTCCGTCGTACATTATTCACCCTCCTCGTTGTTTCCGGTTTCACCCTCTGCTTGGCCTGCCCCAAGCAATTCTTCAAAGCGCAGGTCCTGGTCTCTTTCTTTCTCGCCATCCATTATCAGGGCATTGCCGACCAGCTCTGAAATACCGCAAACACCCACATTCGGATTCCAGTATTCCATCAGGGCCAGCAGCGTTGCCCGGTCAATGGCACATATACAGGAGAGCATGTTGACACCGTGTTTTTCTTCAACGTATTTCACGGCATTGGCCCGCGGCAACCCACCCCGCATGCGCAGATCCATGATCTCGCCGGTGTTCAAGCCGGTGCCGCTGCCGCAGCAGAAAGTTTGCTCCCGGATAGTATTTTCAGGCATTTCATAAAAATTATTGCAGACATGCTGGTGTATGTAGCGCGGTTCCTCCAGCAAGCCCATGCCACGCGCGGGGTTGCAGGAATCATGGAAGGTCACGACGCGGTGGTCATTTCTGCTTTTATCTATCTTCAGCTTGTTGTGCTTGATCAGGTCGGCGGTGAATTCGGACATGTGCACCATCTTGGCTGCTGCAGCGTTTTCAAAGACCGTGCCGGTAATCGGTGATTTCGGTACTTCCAGGTTATCCGGCGGACCGTTCATCGTCTCCATGTATTGATGCACAACACGCCACATATGGCCGCATTCGCCTCCGAGTATCCACTTGACGCCGAGCCTTTCTGCCTCGGCATACATCTTGCCGTTCAGCTTCTTCATCAATTCATTATTGGTAAAGGAACCAAAGTTGCCGCCCTCGGATGAATAGGTGCTGATCGTGTAATCCAAGCCAATATGTTCGAATATGAGCAGATAACCCATGAAGGTGAAAATGCCAGGCTCGGCAAAGACGTCGGCTGAAGGAATGACAAAGAGCACTTCCGCGCCCTTGCGGTTAAAAGTAAGATTTTTAAGCATCACCCCGGTCACTTCTTCTATATCATCCAGAAGGAACTCGGCATTCTGCTTGAAAGTATGCGGCTGCAGACCCAGGTGGTTTCCTGTCCGGTTGGAGTTGGCAGCCGGTTCAAGGATCCAGTTGGTGCCTACACCGACCAGGTGCAGCAACTCACGGGCCATCATTGTAATTTCCGCAGTGTCAATGCCGTAGGGACAGAAAACCGAACAGCGGCGGCACTCAGTGCACTGATAAAAATACATGAACCACTCTTTCAGGACCTCAAAGGTCATTTCGCGGCCGCCGGCAATGGAGCCTAATATCTTGCCGGCCTTGGTGAAATTGCCCCGGTATACGGAACGCAGGAGCTCAGCCCGGAGCACAGGCATGTTTTTGGGATCCCCGGTGCCTAAAAAGAAATGACACTTGTCTGCGCAAGCGCCGCAGCGCACACAGATGTCCATGAATACTTTGAAGGAACGGAACTTATCGAGCCGTTCCCGCATTCCCTGGAGAATGATCTCAACCCAGTTCTCAGGGAGCTGCCAGTCATCACTTTCCACCGTCCATTCCCGCGGCACACCGAACAGGCCGGGCAAACCCTTGTCAAGATATTCGACAATACTTTTCTTGGCCGGATAGCAGTAGTTACCTGGCTTGAAGGTCACTGTGGTGTCCATCCAGTCCTTGCCGGGAATAGCCCCGGTCATCATGGACGGCTCTTTGACGACGTTAACGCTCATTTGATCTACTTTTGTGTCTGCCATAGTCGTTATTCCTTCTCAGCTGGAGTTTCGGCAGCAGCGTCAGCTGCAGGAGCTTCTTCAGCGGCTGGTTTTGGTGTTTCGGCAGCAGCGTCAGCGGCGGGGGCTTCTTCAGCTGCAGGCTCTGGCTCTGGCTCTGGTGGCAATTCTTTTTCTAATGGAATATCAGCATCAGCCATGAACTGCCTGAACTCGTCTTCATAGGCCGCATAGGAATGCGGTTTAATATTGGGGTCATTCCAGGGATTGACATGCCGTACCATGCGGTTGTTATTAGCCAGGTTCCTGGTCGGGCTCAGGAAAACGCCACCCAGGTGCATCAGCTTGCTGAACGGAAAGTATGCCAGCAGGGCACTAACCAGGAATACATGGATGTAAAATATTGAACCGATATCACCTGAAATTGCGGGTGAAAAAGTCGCAAGACCAACAGTCAGCTGTTTAATGGAGACAATATCCACCCGGAAGAAATAGCGCATCAGAATGCCGGTCGCGGCGATGGCAAAGATCAAAAACAGGGGAAAATAGTCTGCGGCAAAGGAGATGTATTTGACCTGCGGAATAAGCACCCGGCGCAGGAACAGGAAGGTTACGGCACCAACGAAGATAAGGTCCGTTTGGTACAAGACCGGCACGCCGATCTGGAATAGACCGTCAAAAAATTCAATCTGCCCGATAAAGGCCGGTACCGGGTTGAGGAACAACCGCATGTGACGCAGGACAATGATCAGGAAGCAGTAATGGAATGCCAGGCCAAAAAGCCAGAGCCATTTGCTGGAACCATAAACCAGTTTCGGGCCGTCATGGATTTCCGCCTTGGTGTTTTTAAACAGCGAACGGAAAACGAAGACTTCCAGAATCATCCGGCCCACAACCTGCCAGAATGTGGCTGGACAATCAAGCTTGTCCTGTTTCACCCAGTCCAGCGATTTTCCCTGCCCGCTGGTTGTTGGTATCCGGAAGGGAACCGGAGACTTGGCCCAGTTGGTAACCCGGTAGATAAAACCTCCGAGAAAAATTGCAAAGGCCAAATAGGGGAACACCACCCCGAATAAATAATCCAGTCCTACCAGAGAACCTAGCCATGATATAACAATCAGGCCAATAACTGCAAGGAATGCGTGCTTCATTTATCGTTACCTCGCTTCAGGTTAATCTGTTGATTTTACTCTTATCTGCCGACTCAATTTTTCTTGACTTGAGCATTGCCGACACACATTTCGTGCCATCAGTTAAGGTATGCCTGCCGCTCAACACTTCATTTACCCTTATCTGGTGCAAACGCTCCCGGCAATTCATATAAAAATCAAAGGCCATGAGCGCAACCTTGTCTATCCGTGCTTCAAATTCTGACAGGCTTGCCTGAATTTCCTCCAGGTTCTTTTCCTTCGCCAGTTCATCCCTTACAATGCTCTTGAGCAGGTAAACAAAGGAAACAGCCTGGGATGGAGTAAAATCCTGCACAGCACGGATCTTGATTATCTGTTCCAGGGACCTGGCAGCTTCCCCCAATTCTCTTTCTTCAAGCAGGATTGCATAAAGTTCCTGCAGGCCATCTGATATCGTGCCTCCGATAGGATTGGCAAAACGGTCCTTCTGCTTCTTGAAAAAATCAGGTGCCCCGTATGAGTCCAGCACCTGGTCAATCCACTTCTTAATAATCGCCTTCTTTTTTGGAGCCAACAAAGTTTCTATATTCATCTCTGCTCATCCAGCAGTGCAGGTTTTACAGCAACAAATGATTGAATGGTCATTCATAAATAATCAGCCGATGTCCTATCATGTTTAAACCGAATTATCAACAAGAAAAAACATCCTTGTTGTAAATTTTGTTTTTTTTCCCAAAAGAGGACAATAATAGGTGCAAGACCAAATCCATGGCAGAGCAATGGCGTGAACTACAACCACATTGTGGCAGCAGAACCTGTTGGAGGGATTTTAATAATACAACCAGCGCCGGAAATTACCTGTAGCGGGAAATTATCTGGAACGACTGAAATTAACAGAGTGAATGGAGACCGGCCTGCAGCCTTTCCTTCAGCATGGTATAGCGCTTTACCACGCGGTCGTTGCGAATGGCTATATTTATCGCCTTTTTGCTGCCGACCAGGATGACGAGATTTTTTCCACGTGTTACCGCAGTATATATAAGGTTTCTCTGCAGGAGGGGATAATGGGTGGTGTGCAGGGGAATAATAACGCAGGGGAATTCCGAACCCTGGGATTTATGTACTGTGATTGCATAGGCCAGGACAAGTTCCGCCAGGTCTGCGGACTCATACAGGACTTTCCTGCCATCAAATGTAACTTCCACACTCTCTTCCTCGCTGTCTACTGAGGAGACGATACCCTGGTCGCCGTTGAAAACTTCTTTATCGTAGTTGTTGCGGACCTGCATAACCTTATCCCCGGCCAGCAAGCGCCGCTGAGGGTCGTCGCGTTGCGCCGCTTTTGGATTCAGGGTTTTCTGGAGGCGGAGATTTAGATTCTCTGTTCCAATAATGCCCTTTCGCATCGGGGTTAAAATCTGGATATCCCGGACCGGGTCAAAGTTGTAGCGTTTTTTCAAACGATGGCTGCAAAGGCTGAGTATTTCTTTTTCAATCTCCTCTGCTTCATCTCGAAATATGCAGTAGAAGTCCTTGTTTCCTTCATAGTCAGGCAGCAGTTCCAAGAATTCTCCCCTGTTGATGCGCGCCGCGTTGAAACTTATCAGGCTCCCGGGGCCCTGTCGGAAAACAGTGTGCAGGCGGGTTATGGAGATGCGGCCTGAATTTATAATATCTTTAAGCACGTTTCCCGGCCCCACCGAGGGGAGTTGATCAACATCGCCAACCAGCACAAGGGCCGCCTTGTCTGCAATCGCCTTAAGAAGGGAGTTGCTCAGGGTGATATCCATCATTGAAGATTCATCGATGATCACCATATCAGCTTCAAGCGGATTTTCCCTGTTTCTCTTAAAGGTCCGTATCGAACCATCATATTCCATAAGCCTGTGGATGGTTTTTGCTTCACGGCCGCAGGCCTCGGACAGCCTCTTTGCAGCGCGACCTGTCGGCGCTGCCAGTTTTACTACAATGCCTTTCTGTGCCAGGATAAGAAGCAGTGCTTTAAGAATCGTGCTTTTCCCGGTTCCAGGGCCCCCGGTAATGACTGACACCTTCTGGCTCAAACCCATTTTAACTGCTTCGGCCTGCTCCGGTGCCAGATCCAGCCGCAGTTTGTTACTGGCCCAGGCCACAGCCTGGTCAACATTTGCAACGGTATGCTCAGGCCTGCCATTGGAGAGTTCCAGCAACTTTGCGGCCACGCCCTTTTCAGCATAGTATATGGGGGTCAGGGCGATGTTTTCACCATCCACTGCAATTTTATCATCTGCCAGTAAGCTTTTTATCTGTTCCTCAATGAGGCCTGGATCACTGTAAAGATTCTCCTGCTCGGGAAACTGCTCGGATTTCCCTGTGAGCTTGAGCAGGTATACTGCCTGCCCAAGCAGTTTGTCCCGGGGCAGGAAACAGTGGCCCTCGCCGGCTGACTCGTCCAGGGCAAAAAGCAGGCCAGCTCTGGCGCGGCGGGGATCATTTGCCGGGACGCCGAGCGAGAGGGCAATTGAGTCAGCTATTCTAAAACCCACGCCCCAGATATCCTCTGCCAGCTGGTAGGGGTTGCTTTTCACAACTGCCAGAGCCTTGCGGCCATAGGTCTTATAAATCTTGACCGCATAGGTTGCGGAAATACCATGGCTCTGGAGAAAAACCATGACCCTGTGTATCTCGCGCTGTTCCTGCCATGCCTTTTTGATGCTCGCAACCCGTGTCCTTCCCAGGCCGGCAATTTCATTCAGCCTGTCCGGGTCATTTTCCAGGACATCGAGGGTCTTTAAACCAAAGCGGCCGACAATCCTGGCCGCATACGCAGGGCCAATGCCCTTGATAAGGCCGGAGCCCAGGTAGCGCTCTATGCCGTTTATGGTATTGGGTTTTACTATCTTGTAATTCTGCAGTTTGAATTGTTTGCCGTAGCGGGAATCATTGATCCAGGTACCGGTCAGGGAAAGGGTGGAACCGACAGGCACACCGGATAAAAAACCGACAACCGTTATCAATTCTTTATCCTTTGTCGCGCCAAGCAGGCGGGCAACAGTATAGCCGTTCTCCTCGTTCTGGAAGGTAATCCGGTCAAGGACACCTTGAATCGTCGTGAAGGTATCTGATGGGCTTTCCGGAAATAAGCTCTCTGGCATGGGCTTATACGTTTACCTCTGCCTCGTAAAGGTTCATCAAATAATGGATTGTGCGCGGCCGCAACAGTGTGGGTAAACTTAATTTGCTTCCTGTTGCCGGTTGAAAGCAACCGCATCGCTGTATTTCATGCCACTGCCGCCAAAAATATCAAGACTGCTGCCCACTGTCACATCAAGCCTGCCTTTGCCAAGTTCCTGGATAAGCAGAAAATCGTTTACGTCGCGCACGCCGCCGGCATAGGTCGTTGGCAGCGGAGACCATGCAGCCAGATTTACAACCAGGTCCTCGGCGATGCCCTGGCATTTGCCTTCAACATCAGCCGCATGGATTAAAAACTCGAAACAATATTGGGAAAAATAATCAAGAGTCTCAGGGCTGATCACAGTATTGGTGAACTTCTGCCAGCGGTCAGTGACCACATGGTAGGCATCCCCCTTTTTCCTGCAGCTTAAATCAATGACCAGTTTCTCGCGACCAACCAGGGCCCGCATCTCTTTAAGGCGGTCGGCAAGAATCTGTCCTGCCTTGAAAACATACGAAGTAACAATGACTGCAGCAGCTCCTTGATCCAGCCAGTATCCAGCGTTTTCTGGTGTAATGGAGCCGCCGGCCTGCAAGCCTTGCGGAAAGGCCTGAAAAGCCTCGCGGGCCGCAGCCTCATTGCCGGGTCCGAGCATGATGACATGTCCGCCGTAAAGGCTGTCACGCCTGTACATGCGGGCATAATGCGACGAAGAAAATTCTGAAGTGAAATTCGTCCTGAGGGCATCAGGGCTTGCGTCTTTCAAGGTAGAGCCGACAATTTGCTTTACCTTTCCATTATGCAAATCTATGCAGGGCCTGAATTTCATAATGCTTTAGAATACTGGAAATGAAAAACGGATCAAGCCTCCTTCACCATCATTGTGGAGGGATCCAGGTTAAGGATTTTACCTGCAGCACTATCATATTCATCCTTGATGATATTAAGAAGGATGGAATCCTTCTCAGGCTGCAGTAAAATAATCGTATCAAAAAGGCCGTCCATTTCATGGCAGGGAGCCGGAACGCCGGTAATACTCTTCCTGTTATCATTACGATGACGCAGGGCAGAAAACCAACCCTGAACATTCATGGCAGCCATCATCTCTTTCAGGTCCATGACCGAAACATAGTCGGCCTCGGCAAAATCAAAGCCGTCGACCACAACAATGTCAGGCCTGAAAATATTCTGGTAAACGAGGTCGTTGAGGCGCTCTTCAAGTTTCAGCCTGCTGAAGGCTGACTCTTTGAAGGTCATAATCATGCGACTGCGCATGAGTTCATCTTCGACTTCAGGGGCATTGTCAAGCTGAAAACTCTCAACAATATATTTGTAAATATCCTCATACCAGGCCTTAGCTTTCTCCAGCCCTTCACCGATACTTACATGCAGTACCTTGTGGCCCCGCAACATGCTGTCCATGGCAATCTGTACAAGAATAGCCGTTTTCCCAAGTCCGGCCCGGGCCATGATCAACCCCATGCGGTGATCAGGCAGTGACTCTGTTGATAAGGGACTGAGGACACGTAACGGGTTTTTTTTGATCAAATCCTCTTTCTGCATAATACAACTCCTAAAACCTGATTAATAAAGGTCATTAATTATGACTTCTGCTTCTCTTCCTGAAATTTCTTGATTATTTCCTCAGAAACTGACTTCGGCACCTGCTTATAACTGGCAAATTCCATGGTAAATTCCGCTTTGCCCTGGGTAAGGGAACGCAATACAGTAGAGTAGCCGAACATTTCCGATAATGGGACCTCGGCTTCGACCGAAGTATAATTCGCTTCCTCAACAGTACCCACAATGATGCCGCGCCTCTGATTCAAACTACCCATTACCCCTCCCTGAAACTCTGAGGGCCCCTCCACGGCAACTTTCATGATAGGTTCAAGGATAACAGGTTTTGCCTTCTGGTAACCCTCCTTGAAAGCGCCTATGGCCGCCAGCTGGAAAGCAACGTCGGATGAGTCAACCGCATGTGAAGCTCCGTCATTAATAGCCACCCGGACACCCGTGATAGGGGCGCCGGCCAGGGCGCCTTTTCCCAGGGTTTTCTGGAAGCCTTTGTCACAGGATGAGATAAATTCGCGGGGAATTGCACCCCCGACAATCTGGTCGACAAACTCATATTCGACTTCGTCTATGGGCTCCATATAGCCGCCTACCCGTCCGAACTGGCCTGAACCACCTGTCTGCTTCTTATGGGTGTAATTAAACTCCGCTCTCTGGGTGATTGTTTCGCGATAGGCGACCTGCGGCTGCCCCACCTGAACTTCGGCCTGGTATTCACGCTTCATGCGCTCAATATAGACCTCGAGGTGAAGCTCACCCATGCCGGAAATAATTGTTTCGTTGGTCTCATGATCCACGTAGGTTCTGAATGTCGGGTCTTCTTTGGTAAAACGGTTGAGCGCCTTTGACATATTGACCTGGGCCTTGTTGTCTATCGGAAGAATTGCCAGGGAAATAACAGGCTCCGGCACATGCATGGAACTCATGGAGACCGATATATCCGGGGAGGTAAATGTGTCGCCCGAGGCGCAGTCAATTCCGAAAAGGGCAACAATATCCCCGGCTGCAGCTTCTTCAATCTCCTCCATCTCATCCGAATGCATGCGGACCAGGCGGCCGACCTTTACTTTTTTGCCATCCCGGCTATTGATAATGGTGTCACCTTTTTTCAAAGTCCCCTGGTAGATCCTGATATAGGTCAGCTGCCCATAGCGGCCGTCTTCAAGCTTGAAGGCCAGCGATGTCAACGGTGCATCAGGATCAGGAGTCAGGGAAATCTCCTGCTCGTCATTCTTGAGATCCAGGGCTGTGTTTTTAATATCTTTGGGGGTTGGAAGATAGTTGATAACCGAATCAAGCATGGGCTGGACACCTTTATTTTTGTATGCAGACCCCATGAAAACCGGTACCAGCTCCAGGCTGAGTGTACCGGCCCGTATAGCTTTACGGATCATCTCCTCAGTGGGTGTACCTTCCAGAATAGCCTCCATCAGCTCTTCTGAGAACATCGAGGCGGCATCAAGGAGTTCCTCTCGCTTTGCCTCCGCTTCTTCCTGGAGTTCGGCAGGTATATCAGCTTCTCTGATGGTCTCGCCATTGGCGCCCTCAAAATAGAGGGCCTTCATAGTCACCAGGTCAACGACCCCCTTCAGGTCACCTTCAAGGCCGATGGGGATTTGCAGCAGCACAGCATTAAGATCCAGTTTGTCCCTTACCTGCTTTGCGACCCTGTAAGGATTGGCCCCTGTCCGGTCACATTTGTTGATAAAAACTATGCGCGGGACCTTGTAGCGGGTCATCTGGCGATTGACCGTTATGCTCTGGGACTGCACACCGCCCACGGAACACAAAATAAGTACAGCACCGTCCAGTACCCTGAGGGCCCTTTCCACCTCAATGGTGAAATCAACATGGCCCGGGGTGTCAATGATATTGATGGCATGGCCTTTCCATTTGCAATAGGTCGCTGCCGACTGGATGGTGATACCCCTTTCCTTTTCCAGTTCCATGGAATCCATCTTGGCGCCTACTCCATCTTTACCGCGCACTTCATGTATTGCATGAATTCTTTGCGTGTAGAAGAGAATACGCTCGGTCAGTGTAGTTTTCCCGGAGTCAATATGGGCACTGATTCCAATGTTTCTTAACATGTCCAAATTCGCTTTCATTGTTACTTCCTCAAACTTTCCTCTAGTAATACCTGGGTAGCATATTTGCACCCAAAATACATCTCTTTAATTGTTATAAACTTCATCAATGAACAGATGCTCACGGATGACAAAAAATAAATAACCCGCTTTCCACTTCAGACTAAGTGGCAGCAGGCGCCAACCCAATTCCGTCTTCAACAAAAATGAGCCAAAAGAAGAAGCTGCCATCACAGCTTGAATGAACTCAAGCATCAGCCTGTTAGGCAGCCAACTGATCTAAATACAAAGTCTCTGCGCAAAAAAATGCTCTTAAATATGCGGCGTGCGGTATACACGTTTACCGCCTTACTGTCAAGCAAAAACGACAAAAAAGGAGCCACAGGCAAAGTGCAGCTCCTTCTGTTATTCAATGGTGCCGAGACCAGGATTTGAACCAGGGACACTCGGATTTTCAGTCCGATGCTCTACCGACTGAGCTATCTCGGCGCCACCCAAAATGGAGAGGCAACTATATGGAAGGTTAAATTCCTTGTCAAGTCATTTCTGCTGATACTACCCTGGTCTGCGCCAGCCTGTCATGCCAGGCGCAGTGATCTTTGTCGACCGCTGACCAGAGAAAACCTGATGCCAAGGGAACGAAGGATAAAATGTAACCGGTCCAACGCAAAAAGGCTACAGCCGGGGAAACCTGTTTATTCCCCCTGGTGACGACGCGAATGCCCATTATCATTTTACCGATTGTCTGCCCAGACAAGGCGTGGAAAAGGGTAAAATAAAACATGTGCAAAAAAATAAAACTTGCCAGGAATACAACAACATACGCAAACAACAGGGGAAGTATGGCCAGCGGTTCGAAATGCACCACTTCGGTGAGAAGCCACCCGGTAATAAGAAGAAACAGAAATATATGTATTGCTGCAAGAATAATAAAATCAATGGCAAGAGCCACTGCCCTGGCTCCAAAGCTTGCACTATTTATATTAACAGGCACAGACATTTACAGGGAAAGATACTTTCAGCTCGTTAAATACGTAATACCCTTAGGCGGAGAGCTTTTGCGAGGCCTGCAAAAGTGGGGTGGGAATAACGGATCATCCTGGATGGCAACCAAAACCAAAGACTGTTACTTATATCTCCTAATCATCGAGATCAAGGTCAACATCATCGGCTCCGGATGATTTTGGCTTGTCTTCATCCATATCCTCTAAAAAATCTTCAAGGTCAAACTCCAGGCCGCCCTCATCATCATCAGGGACACCCATGAAATCAAGGTCCTCAAGAGTCTTTTCAGCTGCCTTAGGTCGTGCCTCTTCCTCAACTTCTGCGTCGACGTCAAAAGAAACAGGCGCCCCGGCTTCTTCGACCTTTTCCCCGAAAAAACTACTGTCAGTTTTTGCTTCGTCTTCTTCGATAGAAAAATCTATATCAGCTTCCGTGCCAGCCATCTCAGGCGCTTCTTGCTCAACGGGCTCATCCTCCATGGAAATGTCAACCCCTTCCTCAAATTCAGTCTCCATGGAAATGTCAACCCCTTCCTCAACTTCAGTCTCCATGGAAATCTCTTCAAAGGACCCCTCCCTGTCGCCATAGCCAGCCAAGGCCGCACTGAGAAACATTGGGGTTTCAAGTTTAATGGAAGTGCCCTGCAATTCAGAGGCTACTTCTGCAATATCCTTCCCGCATTTAGTACAGGAAGTCAAATGATCAAAAGAAATAAAGCCGCATTTGGGACAACGCATCGCCAGATTCCTCTGTTATGGTTTTGTCTTTGATGATAAATGGTTTATCATTTTTTTCTTGCATATTTAAATGAAATTAGACACCGTGGCAAACACTAGTATACACATTCTCAATTTGCATGCAATAACTATGACAACCTGCCAGCTTTATTTATGAAAAG
>PKTW01000109.1 GCA_002868955.1 Desulfobulbaceae bacterium | reverse complement strand
GCTTTAACCAGACAGCCAAGTGGAAGTGCGGCCCTAGCCGGTTCGATGGGTGGTGCATTCTTTGAAGGATGGGTAGTGGGTGAAACGGTCAAAGCTTTTGCCAGTTTGGGAAGAAAAGCGGATATTTATTATTGGCGCTCGCATGATGGATTAGAGGTTGATCTTTTAATACAGATCGGCACAAAGATCCATCCTGTAGAAATAAAATTAACTGCGACACCAACACCTCATCATTTAAAGCCGTTGAACTCTTTTCGCAAACTTGCCGGAAAGGATGCCGCAGAAAAAGGCCTGCTTGTGTGCCGGGTTAAGGAAATGAAACCTCTACCTGAAAATAATCTGGCACTGCCATGGCATGAATTCCCGAAATGGTTACGAGGTGAACTTGAGAAAGCTTAAAAAACAAAATAACCCATCTTTATAACCATCCCAAAAACCTTTTCCTCCTGTTTTGGTGTATAAATTCTGGCGGAAGAATGGCGGAAGAAAAGTATAGAAAATAGCGAAAATTAGCAAAAATGCTATAAAATCAGATAAGCATTTTTCGCCAGCATTTCAAATAGTTGTGTGATTTTAATATGTTGCGGGAAGTAGCAAGCTGAGCTTGAGGGGGTAGTAGGCCACGCCTGTACGAGTTCGAGTCTCGTCTTCTCACCATAAATATAAGCCGCAATCCGTAAAAGGGATTGCGGCTTTTTTGGGTGACTCGGCACTTATTCCTCTCTTCACACGTAACTCTCTTTTTGTTTCAACCAATTCGCACTCCTGGCCAATTTTTATGGCGCTGCATAATCATATCTGTTAAACAAAAATTATTGGATTATATCAGCATCGGGTTTCATGTCCGGTTCTTACTAAATAAATTTCAAGGAATAGGATATGTTTAAACAAATCATATTTGTGATAATGCTTGGTTGGGTTTTGGTATTAAGTGGGTGCGCAGCAATTGATAAAGGTCATAATATTGAAGGGGAAGATTATAGAGGTGGTTATCCTCCTAGGGGTGGGTATACTAGAACTACTCAACATAAAGCTCTAGTAAGTGAAGCTTGTAATATTGAAGCTAATAATCTTGCAGGTGATAAAGACTTTATGGCTGACGATAGAGCCAGGCGAGTATATTTCAGTCAATGCATGCAAAGAAATGGCTACAATGCTGCTGGCAACTATGTCGGAATACCGCCTAAATAATTTTTTTAAAAAAAAGTTCCAGCTCTCCTTATTGCTTTACGGGTGTTATATGGCACTTATCGCACAGCCATACGGAAAATGCCACCGACATATGACAAGCCCCACAGTACTCCCCCTTCATTATCTGTTTCATTGAATATTGAGTTGTGCCTTTTTTAGTACTGGGGAATATCAGGGGATGACACAGTTCGCAGCCGTTCCAGACCGTATGTTTCCTGTGGGAAAAGATAACGTCTGCCGTCCATGTTTTTGTTTTGATGGAAAAATCATCCTGGGCTTTCAGGGGCTCCCTCTTATAAGAAACACCTTCAAGAAAGTCTGTCACTTTGATTTTTCCTTCACTTTCCGCTTTTTCCCAGTCAATTAAGTTGCCGGGCAGTTTCGTCAGTTTTTCACTAAATGTCTTATACTTGTATTTTCTCGCTCCGGACTCGGCGTCCGAATGACACCTGGCACATCTTTTCCCTTCATTTTCTGTGTAATCTTCAGCACATGAGTCAAAAATTTCTCTACCGTCAAAAACCCTTTTGCCATCATGGCAGGAACCACAATAATAGCCGCTTATGTTATCTGCGGCACTGATCTCAGTCATTTCCTCCTTCATGGCAAAACCGATGTCAATATGGCACAGCCTGCAGGTAAACTTAGCCCGATGGAGCCAATGGTCAAAAGTTACGGGTGAAACACCCGCCTTATGAGAATAGTTGTCCAGTACTACCTGGCCAAAATCTTCGGCCGGTGGAAGAAGATATTGCAGAGATTCAGAGTAGTCCGCCGCAGAGGCTAAAACAGGTACAGTGAGAGCAATAATGAAGACGGACAATATTTTTTTTATGTGTACCATCAGAATTATTCTTTGTGTTCCTTGTATTCCAAGGCAAAACTATACAGTTCTCTGCACATTTTCAGCCTTTTTGTAAAGACCTTTTTCTCTGTTTCCGCCAGCGGTCCTTCAAGTTTATTTATACGCTCCTGAAGTTTGTCACTGCGTTCAATCCTATCCTTCAATTCAGCAACAGACATTTCCATGGCATTTTGTGTCTTGGCACAGATTTCAGCATATTCCTGCTTCCAGTCCCCCTGCTCCTGGGCATAAACGGTATTTAAGCTACCGCCGACAATAAAACCCCTGCCCCAAAAATTAAAAAGCAAAAAACCTATAAAAAACAACCGCGCAATATTTTTCATTGCTGCTATTTCACCTCCTGGAGATGGCATCTCTGGCAGTCAAGGAGCGGAAATGCTACATTGTTATGGCAGACGCCGCAAAATTTACCTTCATAGATAGACACCATTGAATACTGCGTTAAACCTTTTTTTATACCGACGAAAATTTCCGGATGGCATAATTCGCAACCATTCCAGACAGTATGTTTTTCATGGGAAAAAATAATATTGGGCATGCCTTTGACCTTGGACACAATTTTAAAATCATCCTGGACAACCAGCTTTGCCCTCTTTATGGAAACACCTTCAATGTAATCATAAGGCATAATCAGTTCCTGTTCTTCAGCCTTCTCCCAATCGACTCCATTACCAAGCCTTTCCTTTGGCCACCCCTTGACAAACTCTCTGAAATCATATTTTCGTGTAACGTTTTTGCCAAGGGAATGACAGCGGTCACATGTTGCATTCATGCTGCCAGACTCCTCTTTGCATGATGAAAACGCTGACGTATCACCAAACATTCTTGTACCGTTATGACAGGTACCGCAATAATACCCATTTATATTGTCCCTGGCCTTTATGTCCGACGCACCGGCCGTCATGGCAAAACCGATATCGACATGACAGAGCCTGCAGGTGAATTTAGCTCGATGAAGCCAATGATCAAATACAACCGGGGCAATGTTTGATGCTTCTGAATAATTATTGATGACAACTCTGCCAAACTCATACGGAAGCGGCCTTTTCTTTTTCACACCGGTTTGAGCAAACGCGATACCTATAATGGAAAACAACAGACCGGTAATAAAAATTGCCTTTTTCATACTATTCCTCCTGGATAACTGTAAAAAGCCCTTACACTTGTAACAAGTGTATTTTGTTCGACATTACCAGCAAAAGAAGGTAAATGGCAAGTTTAAATACCTATTTTGCCATATCATAAAAAGAAACACCCTGCAACATTTGGTTAGGAATGCTCTTAACACTTTATTATAAAAACCCGTGAGTTAAGCTTATTTATAAGCTTGAGAAGAATAATGTATAATTAAATGTAAATTTATTGAAATTGAGGATTCCCTAAAAGTTAAATCATTTTATGTGAAAAAATCTGGCCTAATTTGCCTCCACCGTGGCTGCATTGAAGAACTCGGAAGAGGTTTCTTCTTTACATTCTGTGAGAAATAAACAAGAATATATTGAGCGATCGGGGAAAAATTTCTATACACCTTCTTTTCTAAAAGAGCAAATTAAATTCAAGGAGATCTCATGGACATTGGAAGAACAAAAATAATTAACATTTTTATTATGTTTTTTATTGTTGCGGCAATTTCATTCTTTTCCGTGGCCAATATTTTGGTACCCAAAGACGTTGCAGCCGCAGAAAACCCATCATGTGTGACAGACAAGTGTCATGCCAACATGGGCAAGGAAGAATACGTCCACGGCCCGGCATCAGTCGGCCAGTGCACTATCTGTCATGAGCCGACTGCCAAGCACGAGTTTACACCCATTACCAACGTGGGAAATCTCTGCAATGAATGCCATGACAAACAATTTACCGGCAAAAATATCCATCCCCCGGTGCAAGAGGGGGACTGTACAGGATGTCATGACCCGCACCAATCACCCTACGAGTTCTTCCTGCTTGGCGAGGGGGAGAAATTATGCTTTATCTGTCATGACAGTGGGCTGGCTGGGGAAAAACATGTCCATGGGCCGGTCGCGGAGGGTGGCTGCAGTGTCTGCCACAGCCCCCACGAAAGCGATTTCCCTAAGCTCCTTATGGCCGAGGGCAATGATGTCTGCTTTTACTGCCATGAAGACAAGGCGGATGCTTTTCAGGAAAAAAAACATATGCATTATCCGGTAGAGGACGGATGCGTCGAGTGTCACAACCCGCATAGCGGTCCATTTGAAAACAACCTTGCGGCTGATGGCAGAAGGGAACTTTGCTTCGCCTGTCATGATGACATGCAGGAGCATGTTGGCGAGCTTAAGGTAAAGCACGCAGGACTTGAAACAGACAAATTATGTCTTGCCTGCCACGATCCCCATGTTGCGGATTATGCCAACCAGTTAATCATGCAGCCTGCGGAACTGTGTCTGAGCTGTCATGACAGGCAATATACCAGTGGCGACAAGGTAGTCGTGGCCGACATGAAAACAATACTGGAACAGAACAAGAATTATCACGGTCCCATACAGCAGAACGACTGTTCAGCCTGCCATAATCCCCATGGATCCAATAATTTCAGAATGCTTCAGGAACCCTTTCCCGAGCTTTTTTATGCTCCATACCAGGCGAGTAATTACAATCTCTGCTTCATGTGTCATGAGAATACCATCGCCGAAGAGAAACTTACCACCACTCTGACGGGATTTCGTAACGGCGACCAGAATCTGCATTTCGTCCATGTCAACAAGTCGCCTAAAGGCAGGACCTGCCGTTCCTGCCATGATGCCCATGCAACCAATAATCCGAAGCATCTCCGGGATGAGGTTCCCTTTGGAGCCTGGCAGCTGCCGATCAATTTTGAAAAGACTGAAACCGGCGGCAAGTGTTTGCCGGGCTGCCACCAGCTATTCGGCTATGATCGAGGCAAACCGGTGAACAACAGATAAGGATAATAATGATGATATCTGGAAGATGTTTACAGATATGTTTTACAGTTTGGGCTGGTTGGCGAATCCTTATTGTCGTTTTCTTTTTGTTAGTAGCCACAAATCTCTTATTCGCAGCTGAAGAGTCGCAGTCTGCAGGTCAACCAGCTCCGACCGAAATGGTTGAGCAGTCGACTGCCCAGTCCTCCCAAGCTTCCCTTGACGAGGCAATTAACCTGGCAAGACAAAAAATAACCGCTGATCCTTCCTCGGTGCAGGAGCAAGTCTCGCTGGGCTTTCTTCTTTTAAAAAAAGGAGCCCTTGCAGAGGCACAAAAGGTTTTTGATGATGCCCTTGCGCTAAACAACAGTTATCATGATGCCTTAACCGGCAAAGGTATTGTCCTGGAAAGAATGGGCAAGGATAAAGAAGCTGAAGAGTTACTTCAAAAGGCCCTGGTTTTAAATCCCAATCCGGTCAGAACCCATTACGAACTCGGTTTTCTTTACGAAAAAAGAGGAGACTATACCAGTGCCGTAGCGGAGTATAAGAAAGGTATAGAAAAATACCAGCAGGGGAGGAAGTGATGAAGTTCCTGCGCGTGCCCTCGAAATTGAGACTTCGGCCAGCAGCAGTTTTTCTGTCAGGCAAACGCTTCACTCTGGTGATGGTCTGCTTTCTCTCCAGTCTCTTTTTTCAAGTTCCTGCCGGAGCAACCCTGGAAGGACTCTATGTCGGTGCACAGGCTCCGGACTTTTCCCTCGAAGATCTTAACGGCCAAAGTTTGAGCTTTGCGGATCTCAGCGGTGAAAAACTCACCATGGTTATCTTCTGGGCCACCTGGAGCAGAAATTCGGATAAAGTACTGGCAAGGGCCCAGAAGCTATATACCGATTATAAGGAAAAGGGCCTGACGGTTATAGCAGTTAATGCCGACGGCCAGCAGCTGACTGCTGATAATATAACCGCGATTTCATCCAAGGTTCAGGAGCTTGGCCTTGAGTACCCGGTGCTTTTGGATCAGGGCCTTTCTATTTTTCATGATTACGGGGTTATAGCCCTTCCCTCCACAGTGATAGTGGATCCGGACAGAACAATTCGTTACGAACTTTCAGGATATCCGATTGTCGGCTCTGAGGAAATGATCGATTTTATCGTAGCACAAATAGAAGGACGCGCACCCAAGGAGATCGTGCAGCGCAAGGGTTATCAACCGGACAAAAAGGCCCTTCGTTTTTACAATATGGGCAAAAACGCTCTCAAATCTAAGCGCATGGCAGCAACAGCTGAGATGTGGTTTAAAAAGGCGGCTGAGGCAGACCTCAGGTTCGTGCAGCCCCATATAAGCCTGGGCAGATTTTATGCGGAACGGGATCAAGCATCCAAGGCCCAGGAACAGTTTGATCTCGCCCTGCAAAAAGAGCCTGAAAATGTTGTGGCCCTCTGTGAACTGGGCATGATGCTAGTCAAGGAAGACAAGTTTGAAGAAGGCAAAGCCTTGATGCAAAAAGCCATCACCGTTGAAGAATACTATACCCCCTGCTTCTATTATTTAGGCTATATCCATGGCAAAGAGGGCAAGATGGAAGAGGCGGCAACCATGTTCAAGCGCGCCATGGAAATAAATCCCATGGATATCAACATCTTTATTTACCAGGGAATGATTTACGAGGAGAGCGGTGAGTCGGGAGAGGCAGCCAAAGCATACCGAAAGGCGCTTGAGTTTATCCTAGCCCTTTAAATTTAAGTAAGGTGTTAATCTATTATATTGTCTAATATTTTATGTTGTTTTCTGCTACTATGGTAGCAATTTAGTAGCAATTATAAAGAAAGAGTGCAGAGCCAAAATTTGGCCTCTTTAAAAAAGCCGCCGCTTCCTTTACCATCGGGTAACCCTCTTGCATCGACTCATAAAAACACCAATTCCCCTCTCCAATACTTTTCTCATTCTGACATTTCAACTTTAATGCGAATGGAGCTTAAAGTGAAATGACCAATTATTTTTTGGGCAAAATCCCAACCTGTCGGTTCATATTGTTAAGCTGCCATATTGTGACGAAGATAATTAAACTGGATTTAACTGGTAGCATATCTGACAAACAGCAATTATTGATTTTTTTTTAAAAATGAAACTAATGGCCCATTTTTTGCTTACCATAATGTTATAATATAAGGTTATGGGAAAGGCTTCATTAACAACAAAGAAACCATTTTGTCTATTATGCGTCTAAAATTCGGCTTTGTAATTTTGCTTCTGACGATTGCGCTCACCAATGGCGCCATGGCCAAGGACATTTTCGTGCCGGATGATCACCGCACTATTGGTGAGGCCTTCAATGCCGCCACTTTCGGAGATACCGTGTATGTGAAGCCGGGGACATACAAAGAGCGCATCAAAATAAAGGAAGGGGTAAACTTGGTCAGCTTTGCCGGCGCTGATGGTAATGACCTGGTGGATGGGCCCGGGAACAAGAAGGTACTGCGAAGGACATTGAGGACAATCATTGATGGCTCCGGGCTTAAGACCCCTGGATATTTGGTAAGCTTTCCTCAAGAATCCACCGCCCCTATGAGACTGGACGGATTCACCATTCAGAATTTACCGAAGTATAGGGAACCCAATGTTTTCTTGGTCGAAATTCGTGCCTGCTCACCTGAAGTCGTTAACAATATTGTGACCGGGAATCGCAGTTGGGGCGGGATATTATCCACCGGGCTGGGACTTGGCATGGGGCCACCCCTTAAAATTGAAGCCCGGCCCGTTATTCGCAACAATGTTATATATGACAACTATGGCTCCGGGATATCCAATGCCCCCCATGCCGTAGCCTTGGTCACGGATAATGAGTTATTTGATAATCGATTTCCAGGTGCTGATGAGGCTAAAGGAGAACTGGTTGGTGCTGGTATCGGGATAAGAGAATCAGGCAGGCCGACCATAGAAAACAATGAGTGTTACCAGAATGGCGTCGGGATAGGGGGGCTAAACCTGGATTCCCACGACCGGGAACTGATAATCAGGAATAATATACTTTATAATAACAGAACGGCGGGAATTGGTTTTAGGCCAATCAGCAGTGAAAAAAGCAATATCAGAGCGGTTATTGAAAACAACAAGGTTTATGGAAACCTGGAGGGGGGCATAAGGATGTCAAAGATGGACAGTGTTGTGATCAGATATAACACTGTTTCAGGCAACAAAGAGGCAGGCTTACTTTTCACCAATGTAGATGAAGCTTTCATTGAGGACAACGAAATCTATGGCAATCTGACGGCGGGGATAAGGCTGCTGGATGTTCCTGCTGCAACCGTGCGGCGCAATCATATCTATCAAAATGGTATCGCCGGTATAGATTTTGTCGGCTGGGATAGGTAATCGTTTTGGTTAGCTTGCATTCATATGTTCGCTGCCGGCGGATGCAAATCCTGAGGAATATGGTTCCCTTTACTCTTTGGGCGGTTTTTTATGCCTTGATGCCCACAACCACAGCCTTTGCCGTCATTCTGCAGGTTCCCGATCAATACCCGACCATTCAAGAGGCTATCCACGGCTCCAGGCCGGGCGATACCATCATTGTTGCGCCGGGCGTATACAGGTTGCCGCCTGGAAACATTATGATTGATAAAGAATCCCTGACCTTGAAAAGTGCCGGCGGCGCCGCAGAGACAATTATTGCGGGAAGAGGAAATAGTCCCGTGATTACCGTGGCGGAAGGCAGTCGCGCTGTAATAGACGGTTTTACCATCACCTCCGTTAAGGACATGGACACCTTCGCCATCAGGGGCGGCGGCATCTATTGCGCTCCTTCTTCCTCTCCTGTCATAATTAATAACATAATTACTGGGAACAATGCGGTCTATGGCGGGGCTATCTACTGTGATCGTTCTTCTACTCCTGCCATAATCAATAATGTTATCTCGAAAAACAAGGCCACTGGTATTGGCGGCGGAATCTATTCTTTCCAGGCCGCCCCCAATATTAATCGCAACCGCTTGGTGGAAAATGAGTCCGCCGATTCCGGCGGCGGAATTTTTTGCTACCGGGATTCGTCTCGCATAACAAACAATGTTATATGGAAAAATAAGGCAAAATTAGGCGGTGGCATTTCATGCAAACGATGCGCCGCTACTGTCATCAATGTTACCATTACAGCAAATATGGCTGTCTATGGCGGCGGCATTTTTGCTGATAGCGGCTCTTTGCGGATGATCAACCTTATCCTTTGGCAAAATGAAGGCGATTTGTACTTTAAGCAACTTAGTCCCGCTTCCCGGCCTGATCATTCAAATATAGGGGACGGTGATTTCCGGGGAATAAACGGCAACATCTCTGCTGATCCCCTATTTGCAGACCCGGAGAACGGCGATTTTCGCTTGCAGCCGGGTTCTCCCAGTATAAACAGCGGTAATCCGGAACTGATATATTATGATCATGATGGATCAAGAAACGATATGGGAGCATACGGAGGTCCTGAAGGGCCGAATAAATTTGGAGAGGTAAGTGGTGATGAATAAGGCGATGATATGGAGCAGGTCTTCCGTCTTGATGGCGGTTATAATAGGAATTCTGGGACTGGTTCCGGCCGGGGAAGCTGCGGCCGCAACTATCAGGGTCCCGACGGATTATTCCACCATCCAGAAGGCCATTGATGTCGCCGGTAAAGGGGATATGGTTCAGGTATCCCAGGGGACCTATTATGAAAATATCACCTTGAAGGAAGGGGTAACCCTGGAAGGTGGATGGAATAAGGATTTTTCAAGCCGGGATATATCCGCCTATGTGACCA
The DNA here is from genome assembly GCA_002868955.1 of Desulfobulbaceae bacterium. Taxonomy (GTDB): domain Bacteria; phylum Desulfobacterota; class Desulfobulbia; order Desulfobulbales; family BM004; genus BM004. The sequence goes on along the minus strand of PKTW01000109.1, from coordinate 5,106 downwards.
CCCTAGACGGAAGCAGTAATAAGGGATGGGTGGTATTGGGCGCCAACGAGGCCACCCTGGATGGATTTACCGTTATCAATGGCACGGAAGCTGTGCTCGAGGATAATACAACGACAGGTGCCGGGATCAACTGCGAGTCAACCTCGCCGACCATAATCAATAATATTATAAAGGCCAATGAGCCTGGAGGAATCTATTGTTCCGGCTGCTCCGCCATTATAAAGAATAATGTTATAACCAACAACAAACAGGCCGGGATCAACGTGGAAAAGGGATCCTCGCCGAAAATCGAGGGTAACATCATCAGGGATAATAATGACGCCGGAATCAGAACCGGCGACATGCCGGCTTCCCAGCTTGAGGTGCGAAACAACATCCTAAACAACAACAGGGCGGGTATTGACGCCCAGTCAGCTACCGGGACCATTAATAATAACATTATCTACGAAAACAGGGAAGCCGGGATCAGATGTTCAATAACGCCCCTGAATATTATCAACAATACCATAACGGCGAATGGCCAGGCTGGCATTAATGTACAGGATCCCGCCGCGGTACCGACCATGAAAAATAATATTATTACCCATAATAAGGATGCAGGCATCAGGTCCGGAGGCCAAGGATATTCTTATAATTTGCTTTTCGACAATAACCTTACCGAAAACTGTGACCCTTATTACCTTTGGTGCGTTCGGCGCCAATACGGAGGTTATGAGGATGAAGAGAGTTATTTGGACCGTGGGGGCATCATTGCCGATCCATTGTATGTGGATGCGGTTAATCATGACTATCATCTGCGGCCGGGCTCCCCGGCAATTGATGCGGGAGATCCTGATCCCGGATTTAACGACGCAAATTTCGGGCCCTCCCTGGGGGCCTCTATCAATGATATGGGGGCCTATGGAGGGCCGTTTACCATACCTGAAGAAAGAAAAGCCAATGATTCGCCACAGGCCAATGCCGGTTCTTTGCAACAGGTATATGTGGCGGATAAGGTGATCTTGGACGGCAGCGGCAGCAGTGACCCAAATGGAGATGCCATAACGTATCATTGGGAGTTCGTCTCCAGGCCGGAAGCAAGCCGGGCCGAGCTTGAAGATCCGACGACGACTGTCAACTCCGCATTCAGGGCGGATGCGCCCGGCGATTATGTGGTGCGGCTGATCGTCAAGGATCGGTGGGGCAAAGCGAGCGATCCCCACAGCGTCACAATTACGGCGCTTTTAAATCATCCTCCGACCGCAAACGCCGACGAGGTTGACTCGCAATTCTCCGTGGGGGATACGGTGACCCTCTATGGTATCGGCAGTAATGATCCGGACGGTGATCCGCTCACTTACCGGTGGGAGATTTTGTCCCGTCCTCCCGGAAGCGGGGCTGTTCTTTCCGATGTCAATTCCTCTGATCCCATGTTGATGTTGGATAGGTCGGGCAGCTATGCCGTCCAATTGGTCGTAAATGACGGAAAGGCGGATAGCCCACCGGACATGGTGTATGTGAGCACCATACATCAGGCAGTCGATGGGAAGAGAAACGTCCCTGCAGATTATCCTACCATCCAGATGGCCATTGATGCCGCCAATCCGGGAGATGACATTATTGTCCAGAAAGGCATCTACCATGAGAACATAATAATTGATAAATATATAAACTTGATAGGCATAGGGTGGCCTGAAATTGACGGAGGAAGCGCAGAAGGAAATGTAAATACCGTCTCGATTGCCTACCTGGGTGAAAGGGCCGGAAAAATTGAGGGCTTCATTGTCACGGGAGGTGGTTTGGGGCCCAGGGGCCACGGGATCTATGTATGGGATTCCTCGCCTGAGATTACCAACAATAAGGTCACCGGAAATCGTCATAATTCCATAGGAATACATGGAAAGGCCGCACAGACTGGCAATACCAAGATACACAATAACTTAATCTATGATAACGGCGTCGGGATCGGGAACGGTTTGGGCAGCAATGCCCATATATATAACAACCAAATTTATAATAACCATATAGTGGGGGTGGGCTCCAGGGGGGGAGCGATACCCCGGATTGAGGGTAACGCTATCTATGGAAACCACATTGGCGTTGGCGCTCGGGAACCGGCCTCCCCCCGTATTAAGGGAAATCAGATCTTTGACAACGTGTTCGGTATTACAATAAGTCCCTTGTCTACTATGGAAATATTTGCAGGCGAGGATATTGTAATCGAAAACAACCTTATCATTAACAACTCCCAGCGGGGTATCTCTATAACCTCTTTCAATCTCAGCAAGGTTATCATCTTGAATAATACCATCGACTCCAACAATCAGAGGGCATGGGAACAAGGCGGCGGGGTGTTATTCGGCTGGCCTCATGCAGGTAAATTTACCGCTATTTTGGAAAACAACATAATCACCAACAACAGAGAGTTTGGGATTGGAAACTATACCGGCACCGAGTGGGTTCCAGTTTCGGGAGCAACGATAATCAATAACTACAATAACGTATGGAATAATGACAAGGATTATGGGGGCTGCGACCTCAGTGATACGGAAAATGCGGGAAAATGCCTTCAGGCCGGTGATAAGGATATCTCCCAGGACCCGCTGTTCGTTTCCGTTGATTCGATAAAAAACGGGAATTATTTTTTAAGTCAACAGGATTCCGGGCAAGATTTTAACAGCCCCTCTGTGGATGCGGGAAGCAAGGATGCCGCCGGACTCGGTTTGGGAAGCTACACCACCAGAACAGATAAGGCAGGCGACACCGGGATAGTGGATATGGGATACCACTATCCGAAAGCCCCTCTTCCATAGAAATCCCGAGGGGTGCTTACCCCGAAAAATTCATATTTTCAAAATGCTCACCAGAGGCGGAGCGATATGCCTGTATCTCCTGCGTTATCAACTGTTCCGCATACCTGCGTATAGCTGAAAAGTTTCTGCCTTACTCTGTGAATTTTTTGGGTTACTGGCTCTTCCCCCCTCTCACGGCCCGCACATAGTAACGACGACCCTTGTGGCCGGCCCGCACCAGGCCGTCATCAAACCGTACATGCCATGCAAAGCCAGGATACAGGGCATGCGTGGTGCTCGACCAGTAAAAAGACGGCCGGCATCCGGGGAAATAGGCCGTATCGATAGAGGGTTCCCGGCGGCTGTCATCTACCAGCCTTGATAACTCCCGGATGGTGGGGAGCCGCCAGTCACGGAATCCGGCAAGATCAAGGTTTTCACTGAAGGCCAATGCCTTCTCCCAGGTCATGGCCCTAGTCTCTGTTTGCTCCCACATGAGGCCGGTGGTAATATCCGTTACCGTGCCATCTCCATTGTCCCGGAAATGACCGAATTCCAAGGTCCTGCCGCGCACCGCCCGCGCATAGTTTTTTTCATTCTTATCACCAATGATTATCTGGTTGTTGCGAAAACATGCCTTCAGGGCGGAAGAGGACGGTAAAGATGGGGTGGTCGCCGACCAGTAACAGTCATCAGGCGCGGCGGAATAGCCAAAATCAGCCGTGGCCGGATTCACAGCCGGGTCCAAGTACCCATAATTTGCCATGCTTTGCAACTCCTTCCATGTGGGGCGCCGCCAGTCCGAATAGCCGGCCAGAGCTAGATTGTCGCAGTAGTCAATGGCTTCGTACCAGGTCCGTTTTATCCCGTCATCGCGTCTTTGCCAGGTAAGTCCCGTGATATGGTCGATGATCACTTCATCGCCATTAATAGTTTTAATTTCGTATTTTGGGAGGTTAATAGCGTAACTGGCATCTTGTCCATAGAAAGGTTCATTCGGTGCGGGACAGGCTATTTCCCGGCTATTATCATAGCATTTCCTCTGTCCGGTATCCGGGGTTGGCGACAGATAGGCCCGGCCCAGTCTAATGCTATCAAAATTCATTGCTGCTGTTTCCCCAACGGCTGTATCCAATAAGTCCAGGCGAATTCCCACAATAGTGCCTTGCCAGTCGTGATTACCCGCCATGTACACCCTGTATTCGTGAAATTTGTCATCATCGAGGATATCAAATTCCATCGATTTATCCTCTGAATACCCGGGTTTTTCGGCAGTTGCAAAGTAAACTCTCCCATGGCCGCCCAGGCCATTGCTTCTCATTCTGATAAACATGGAATCAAAAATTTCAGCCTCCAGGCTTAAGGGATAGCTTATGAGCTGCAAATTGCCCGATCCTGGCTTAACAGAAAGCAGGCCATCGCTTACCTGATACGTATTGCCGTTCTTATATTTTTTGACGTTTTCGGCAATCCACCCTTCGTCGTTGCCGTTGACACTGAAATCCCATTTGTATTTGCCCGTTATATTGAGGAGAAAATTTGTCGGATCATAATAGTTTTCGTAGACCTCATCGCGACGCCATTGCCCGTACCAGAATGCCGGGACCTTGATTTCTCCGGTTTCTGCATCCTCCCTAACAAGTGATTGCCTGCCTATTTCAAAGTGCAAATATGGGGGGCCACCGCCAACCCGGCCGATCGTTCCGATAACGTCACCCTTACGAATCACGGATCCTACCGGGCAGAGCGACTTTTCATCGAGATGAGAATATACCGATAGAATGGGACCGGCAGGGAGTCTGTGCTGCACTACAATCGCATTGCCGTAGCCCCGGTTGTTATAGATGATAAGTCCGTCTGCCATGGCATGAACCGGCAACCGTTGAAGGTCATTTCTATGGCCTGTAAAATACCAGTCTTCACCATTGCTGAATATGGTTTCATCTGCCGGATACAGGAAGTCGCTATCCCCGGCGGATCCCGAGGCGGGGTTAATCTGCCGGTTCCGGTTAAAGGCTGTTATGACATGCCAGGTATTGTCGCCCCCGTTTTTATTGAAAATGATGTCGGGATAGTCAGAATCGGCAGACGATGAGCGCTGCAAAAGAGGAAAGATTTCGCCCAGGTCGTTTGCGGAGGGCGTCTGATAATCAAATCCGCAGGTATAGAGTGGATCAGAGTTATCACCAATCGGGAGTCTGAAGCCGGCGGCAGGGGGGATGTCCGCCGTTTTTTTGCCGATTTTCATATAATAGGACAGAATTACCCAGGAAAAGGACATGTCGGCAGCTCTTACAGTCTGGGCTGACTCATCTACGAAAACGTTTTTTAGTTT
>PKTW01000163.1 GCA_002868955.1 Desulfobulbaceae bacterium | reverse complement strand
GCTGGGGCCCGCATCAGGCTGCAGTCAGACCGCGTCAACCGCCAAAATCTTGAGGCACTCAAAAAGGTTTTTTACCGTCATCATGGGGGGTGCCCGATATCCCTGACCCTGCACTTTGCCGGCCGGGGTGAGGTGGACCTGGAAATCCTTCAGGACATCACCATCAAGCCGTGCAGGGAATTTACCGCTGAAGTTAACCGGACCATGGGGGCACCAGTAATATCCTATGAAAAAAAACCGGTAAATGAACCGCCGCAGAAAAAGAGAAATGGGGCTTGGAAGCCTCGGGAAACAGCGGCTTGAAGGGATAGCTCTATTACTGCCTGAATGCCACTATCTTGTTATAAATCCAACCCATCAAGGCACCGCAGATAGTACCCAGGGCAAAACCGTATGCGGCGCCGATAAGGCTTCCTAAAAAAGTCACCCTGTAACCGATAAAATACTGGCTCAGGAGTATAAGGTGGGGGCCAACCCTGTCACCTCCCTTGATAATGAGCCAATTCGTCGCCACAAATATTCCAAGACCCAGAATGAGTCCAAATGCAAGGCCTACAACTTTAGCGTTCAGCAACAATACACCGCTGAACAGTTTTTCTTCAGGGGTCAGCGGTGTGTTTTTCTTATCAGATTTTACCATCCTGTCACCTGCAGTATGTGTGTGGGTTAAAAGCTATCAAAAAAATCCTTCAATGACAGCAGCTCAACCTTTCTTTTAATTATATAAATATAAATTGCCAGAAACAGATTACGCAGATAGGCAAAAAGCCAGCCAAAAAGAAAGCCCCAGAAAAAGGAATAGCCGAAAGCGATAAAACCTCCCCGGGCAGTCACCGTATAGCCAATGAAGTATTGCCCCAACAGCCTGAGATGAGAATTCAGCACATCTCCGCCACGGCTTATAATCCACATGGTGGCGCTGAAAACAAGCAGGCCGCAAACTGCTCCAACAGCAACAGCAAAGGCAAATTTGTCCATCCTGGCAAATACCCGTATCAATACCTTTTCCGGGACCACCGGCACCTCTTTTACGATCCTCTCCTCTTCCAGGTAGCTTTTCTCTTCATTTACCGCCCAGAGGTCATGATGCTCACCGCAACAGTTTTTTGCTGCCAGGATCCCGGTCTGCATTGAATGGTCCATGTTGTTATAGCGATGCATACCGCTGCGGCCGATTGTCTGCAGATTGTTAAAATTATCGAGATAGTTTCTGATTGCCTGCAGGTTTTGCTTGTATGTAGAGTCATAAACCGGATAGGCATGGGACTGCCGCACCACATAACTGTCTAATACCTTGGTGGCAGGAGCAAATCCCATTTCCTCCATTTCCCGGGTTGCCATGTCCACCAGTTCATTGTCACGCATTTTCCAGGTCTGGTCATTTTCATTGCAGAAATACTCCATGCCGAGACTTGTCATGCTTTGATCCGGGACCATGTACCTGCTCCAGTTCTTGAAGTTCTGGATGCGCCCGACGCGCACTTTAGGACTGTGGACATACAACCACTGGTCCGGGAAGAGTCTTTGTTTGTCAATGATAAGAACTACAATGATAAAACCACGATATGCAAGCTGCCGGGCACTCTCCAAAACTTCAGCAGGCGGCTGGGGCTGAAAAAGCTGCACCAGCCTGGAAATCGGCATGCTCGAGATATAGTGTTCCGCCTTCAGTTCTCCAGTGGTTTTACCGTTGCTGTATTCTACTGCCGTTATCCGCCTGTTGTCATGGTGCATGGCAGAAACCTCGCAATGAAGCATGACTTCTCCTCCGCCTGCCACAATGCGATCCATAAACCTTTGCCACATCATACCCGGTCCGAGTTTAGGATAGGAAAATTGCTCGCTGAGACTTTTCGCCTGCTGTCCGCCGAACAGTGCATTGGATACAGCGACAAGAAGCGACAATCCCTTGATACGCTGGGCGGCCCAGTCAGCCCTGATCTCTCTGCAGGGGAGACCCCAGACCTTTTCCGTATATGTTTTGAAAAAGGTCCTGTACAACCGTTCTCCAAAACGGTTGACGATCCATTCCTCAAAACTGTTTTCTTCTGGCTGGGGAGATAAACGGGCCCTGCAATAGCTTATCAGAACCAGCAGGCTTTCTACAGGACCTAGATTGCGTAAGGCGTTGGCAGGTCGCAGGGGATAGTTGAAAAATTTTCCCTGATAGTAAATGCGGGAAAGGCGGTTAACCTTGAGAAAATCAGCCCCGAGCATATTCTCCCAAAGCTGGTTTATCTCGTCGTTCCTGGTTAAGAAACGATGCCCGCCAATGTCGAAATTGAAGTCCTTGTATGATTCGGTCCGGGAGATTCCCCCGACAATACCACCCCTTTCCAAGATTATCGGACAAATTCCCCGGCCTGTAAACTCATATCCGGCAGCAAGGCCGGCCGGGCCAGCTCCAATAATGACTACCGGATTCTCTTTCATTGCAGCGGGATGATCTACCCGAAACTCAAGCCACAATCCGGACAGGCAGTCTCAGTGGTCGGGAAAGAGTGTCCGCAGGCCGGGCAGCATGCCTCGCCGGCCTCGGGGTTAAAAACAGAGTCCACATTAGGATTATCATATCCCTCCAAACCGGTCGTTCTTCTGTGTTCCTCTTCAATAATATGCAGAGCCTCCATGCCATCCTCCCTCTTGACAAGGAGATCATAGGCAGTGGGGCAGCACGATTGCCCGCAGGTCTTTTCATCTCCTGCCAGAAGGGTACCTATATTCTCACCATTCAGCAAAGCGGCCAGATGCCGCATTTCAGGCAATGGTCCTCGGCGCAAGGCAACGAGATCATCATCAGGGCTTAACTCAGTTGTTCTGCTTGCAAGTTTTTTCCTCAGCGCCTCTTCCATTTCTATTTTCTGCCGGCCCGTGATCAAATCAATTCCACAGACAGCACATTTTCCAATCTCAGCCCGATATTCATCATTACATTTCGGGCAGTACTTCAAATCCGGATCAATCATTGTTTCCTCCGATGCACTTCATACAATTCTGCAAGTTCATAAGCGTTCCTCTATAAAATAAAACGGCTTAAATCCTCATCCCGGGCAATATCACTAAGCTGCTCGCGGACATAATCTGCCGTGACAGTAAATGTTTTGTTCTCAACGTTGGGGGCATGGAAAGACAAATCTTCCAGGATCTTCTCCAGTACTGTATGGATTCTTCTGGCGCCTATGTCTTCTGTTTTCTGGTTCACTTCTGCTGCCAGACTGGCCATTTCCAGAACACCATCCTCAGCAAAAACAAGATTTACGCCCTCTGTTTTCATCAATGCCACGTACTGTTTCAGCAGAGCGTTATCCGGTTCTGTCAAAATCCGGAAAAATTCCTCTTTTCCCAGGGCCTTCAGTTCGACCCGTATGGGAAAGCGCCCCTGGAGTTCGGGGACAAGATCAGAGGGTTTGCAAAGGTGGAAGGCACCGCTGGCAATGAACAGGATGTGGTCGGTTTTAACCATACCGTACTTCGTTGTAACGGTGGCGCCCTCGACAATAGGCAGCAAGTCGCGTTGCACCCCTTCCCGCGACACTTCCGGGCCATGCCCGCCTCCCTGGCGTGAAACGATCTTATCTATCTCATCAAGGAAAATGATGCCGGACTGCTCAGTTCTTATTACTGCCTTGCGGGTAACCTTATCCATATCAATAAGATCTTCCACTGCCTCGTTTTTTAATATTTTAAAAGCCTCCGCCACCGTCAGCTTGCGCATCTTACCCTTTTTGGGAAACATCTTGCCAAAGGCATCCCGCAGGTTTGATTCCATCTCATCCATACCGGCATTGGAAAAGACTTCGATCATGGGCATCGGCTGCGCCTGTGTGACTTCCATTTCAACTTCTTTTTCTTCAAGTCGCCCCTCCCGTAACATTTTCCTGAAACGCTCACGGGTTGATTCACTCTTTTCAGCTGTGTCAGAACCTGGTGTTTCAACGTTCCCCGGGATCTCTATCCTGGAGCTGTTACTGGAGGAAGGCATTGAAGGCAGGAGCAGGTCAAGCAGCCTTTCTTCCGCCATTTCCCGGGCTTTCTGCTCTACTTCGCGGCGCTCCTCTTTTTTGACCATATTAACCGCCAGTTCAATGAGATCGCGAATCATTGATTCCACATCCCGCCCGACGTAACCGATCTCCGTAAACTTGGATGCCTCGACCTTGAGAAACGGTGACTGTGCCAGGTTGGCAAGCCTTCTGGCAATTTCAGTTTTACCCACACCCGTTGGACCGATCATGATAATGTTTTTTGGCGCAATCTCATCCCGCAAAGGAGGTTCCACCTGCTGCCGGCGCCAGCGGTTTCGCAGTGCTATTGCCACCGACTTTTTTGCCTCATCCTGCCCTATGATATACTTGTCAAGCGCACTGACCGTATCTTTTGGGGTCAAAGCTTTTAAATCGTTCATGTATGCAAAACCTGAGTTTATTTTTTCTTTTTGACCTATCCCGCCATGGGATGCACAATCCTTAAAACTAAAGGGCGTCTTGAATAATCAGGATGTCCTAAAGGGTTTCAATCACAATATTCTCATTGGTATAAACACAGATGGAAGCTGCGATTTTCATAGCTTCGCGGCAGATCTCCTCGGCACTCAAATCACTGTGACCAACCAAGGCCTTGGCTGCCGCCTGGGCATATGGCCCGCCAGAACCGATAGCCAGGATACCATCATCTGATTCGATGACATCACCGGAACCGGAAAGCAGCAGGGAGGATGTTTCATCAACAGCTATGAGAAAGGCTTCCAGGCGTCGCAGAATCTTATCGGTGCGCCAGTCTTTTGCCAGTTCAACCGCTGCGCGCATGAGGTTCCCTTTATACTTTTCCAGTCGTTGCTCCAGTTTGTCAAAAAGGGTAAAGGCATCGGCAGTGGCACCGGCAAAACCAGTTACGACCTTGCCGTTATAGAGGCGCCTGACCTTGCGGGCCGCATGCTTTACCACGATATTACCCATCGTGACCTGGCCGTCACCGGCGACAACCACACTGCCTTTATGCCTCACTGCAATAATTGTCGTTGAACGTGTTGTCATTTTGCCACCATTTTTCAATTTTAACCGTTTGCCGGGGACAGTGCTTTCTTCTTCAGCTCTTACTTTCTTCTGGCCTTGGGATGCGCCCTGTCATAGACCTTCATCAGATGAACCATATCCAGGTGTGTATACTTCTGGGTTGTTGACAAGCTGGCATGTCCCAGTAATTCCTGCACCGAGCGCATGTCAGCTCCCATCTCGAGAAGATGTGTCGCAAAGGAATGCCGGAGCACGTGGGGCGTGACCGGTTTGTCTATTCCGGCTTTGCGTCCATATGCAGCTATCAGTCTCTCAATACTTCTCGCTGTGAGCCTGCTGCCCCGGCTGTTTAAAAACACAGCTTCCTTATCAATCTTTTTCCCTTGGTGCAAACGATTTCTTAAAAGCTCCAGCCGCTCAGGAAAATACGCGCGAAGCGTTTTAATGGCTTGTTGACCAATGGGCACAATGCGTTCACGGTTGCCTTTGCCTTTTACCCTAACCATTTCACTATCAAAATCAAGACTTGCCAGATTACAGGAAACAACTTCTGACACACGCATTCCTGTGGAGTACAACAATTCCAGGATAGCCCTGTCACGGGCTGCCGAATACTCCCCATTCCCGGGTGACTCCAGCAAGGCAAAAACCTCATCAACAGATAAATACACCGGTAAATGCTGTTCCTGTTTCGGCGTGGAGATTGATCCCATGGGGGTGTGGCTGATCATATTCTCCTGCTCCAGAAACTTAAAGAACGTTCTTAAAGCTGAGAGCTTTCTTGCCACTGAAGAACTCTTGTTCTTGATGTTCAGGCTGTAAACATAATTCCGGATGATGCGTGTATCAAGGGCGCCGATATCAATTTCCCGGCCGGCCTCATCTGCAAATTCCAGCAGGTCTCTCCGGTAATTGATGATGGTATGACGAGAGTATCCTTTCTCATCGGTCAACCAGGTTATGAACCGTTCAATATATTCTGTCAGCATTCCCAAAGGTATTCGCTGTTGCCTCTCACAAAGCGTAAACTCCCAAACCTGAAAAACCGGCATAGCCAGGTAAAATCTGTATAAAGCCGGCTTCTGCATAATTTTCAATAAGCATACTATGCAAGACCGCATTCTTAACACAATCATGATTTTTTTGTAAAGTCGTTGATGATCAGCTCTTAATGATATATGATTGTCGGTCTCGTAAAATACTCGACGAACAGGTATTGCGAATATTCCTTTGCTTGCATTAGACCCCGTTACTGGCTGCGCGGCTTTTTACGAATTCGTCTTTATCGACAGCTGTTAATAAGTTGCCTCTGCCAGCAGGATATTTTGAACTTTTCATTTTATATGCCTTCCCATGAAATGTTCTTCTGTTTCTTTTATTATCTGCAAGGAATGGGTAATAAGTCAGAGTGCCGGTCCCAAGAATAGGCTTCGGGAGAGACGTACTTCTACAAAGTATTTATTAATCTGCAGGTAGGTGAGTCATGAAGAAAAAATCATTTGAGGAGGCCCTGGCAGAATTAGAACAGATTACCAAGGAACTCGAAGAAGGCGACTTGTCGCTGGAGGAAGCTCTCAAGCGCTTTGACGAAGGCGTTAAGCTTGCTGCACAGTGCAACGGCAAATTAAATGATGCGCAGAAGAAAATTGAAATTCTGCTGAAAAAAAATGACGGGCTGGAACCGGCTGCTTTCGAGGGCTTGGACGAAGAGAACGAGTGATGAATATCACCCAGTATATTGATTTAAAACGAAAACAGGTTGATAGAGCCCTGGAAAGGTATGTGCCTGAACAAAAAAACTCTTTGGCTGAGCATGTCAATGCCATGCGCTACAGCCTTTTTGCCGGCGGCAAACGGGTAAGACCAATCCTCTGCCTTGCGGCGGCAGAGTCTGTGAAGGATTTCAACGATGCTTTTCCTGAAACAGTAATGCTTACTGCCTGCGCCCTGGAATGCATCCATACCTATTCCCTTATCCATGATGATCTGCCGGCCATGGATGATGATGATCTGCGGCGGGGCAAACCTACAAACCATGTGATTTTCGGTGCGGCAGGAGCCATACTCGCCGGTGACAGCCTTCTGACCCATGCCTTTGACCTGTTAAGCAGAGATGTTATGGAAACGGTTTCTGCCCACGATCGCTTAACAATAATTTCTCTTATCAGCAAAGCGGCTGGATTTGAGGGCATGGCCGGCGGACAATTCCTTGACCTGACCCATGAGGGGAAGGAAGTAGAATATGATGCGCTGCGTGAGATCCACAGCCGCAAAACCGGCGCCCTTATTACGGTATCTGTGCAAGCCGGTGGTGTTCTCGGGAACAGCTCTCCGGAACGATTCAAGTCCCTCACCCGCTATGGTATACACATTGGCCTCGCTTTCCAGATCATTGATGACCTGCTGAACGTAGAGGGCACTGAAGAGCAACTTGGAAAGGCTGCCGGCTCCGACGCTGCCAGAAACAAGGCTACCTACCCTGCCCTTTTTGGTGTTGCCAAAACAAGGGAAAAAGCGGAGGAAGCTGTACAGGAGGCATTGGCTGCTCTTGATGGTTTTGATGACCGGGCAGACAGGCTGAGAGATTTGGCGCAATACATACTATCCCGGGAGAGATAACAAACGCACTATTTAAGCCGGATGATACTTCTAACCTGTTGTATCTCTTGTATTAGTGTATTATTAAAGATTATATGAAACAGAGCATACTGCAAACGATCAATTCACCTGAAGATGTCCGCCAGCTTTCAATAACCGATCTTGAACAGCTTGCTGCTGACATTCGCACAGAGATAGTAAAAACGGTCTCCAAGGCAGGAGGTCATCTTGCGCCCAGCCTGGGTGTAGTCGAGTTGACCCTAGCCCTGCACCATGTATTCAATACGCCGTCTGACAAATTGATCTGGGACGTTGGCCACCAGGCTTACGCCCACAAACTTATTACCGGCCGTAAAGATCAATTCCATACCTTGCGCCAGTACAAGGGAATCAGCGGTTTTCCCAAGAGATCGGAAAGCCCCTACGATGCTTTTGATACCGGGCACAGTTCCACTTCAATTTCTGCCGGCCTTGGTATTGCCATCGCCAAGAATCTGAATAAATGCAAAAATCGCGTCATCGCCGTCATCGGTGACGGTTCCATGACCGGTGGCATGGCATTTGAGGCCCTTAACCAGGCCGGTCATCTGGATAAAAACCTCATAGTAGTTCTCAATGATAACGAGATGTCAATCTCTCCCAATGTAGGTGCCCTTTCCAGTTTTCTGAGCAGGAAAATGACCAGTAAACAGGTAGTCCGGGCCAAGGAGGAATTGAAACACCTTTTAAAATCCTTTTCCAACATTGGTGAGAACATCCTGCATGTCCTGAAAAAAAGCGAGGAGAGCTTTAAGGGATTTTTTACACCGGGAATGCTCTTTGAAGCCCTGAAGTTTGAATATATCGGCCCCATCCCGGGGCATCAAATCGAGAACCTGATTGCAACTTTCCAGAATGTCAGGGATTTCAGCCATGGCCCGGTTCTTATCCATGTCATAACAAAAAAGGGTAAGGGCTACGCACCGGCTGAAGAAAACCCCGGCGACTACCATGGCCTTGGCCCCTTTGATATTACAACGGGTGCACCTCTTCCTGCTGCAGAGGGCCCCATAACCTACACACGCTGTTTTGGTGACACACTTGTCCATCTGGCCGAGACGGAACCAAAGGTTGTGGCCATTACTGCAGCCATGCCTGCAGGGACAGGACTGATGCGTTTTGCCCGCCGCTTTCCTAACAGGTTTTTTGACGTGGGCATTGCAGAACAGCATGCTGTTACTTTTGCTGCAGGACTGGCCACGGAAGGGATGCTTCCTGTTGTTGCCATCTATTCGACTTTTTTGCAGAGGGCATTGGACCAGATCATCCATGATGTCTGCCTGCAAAATCTGCCTGTGACCTTTGCCCTTGACAGGGGTGGCGTTGTTGGCGACGACGGGCCGACCCACCATGGCGTATTTGACTTAAGTTTTCTGCGCTTTGTTCCCAACCTGGTACTTATGGCCCCGAAAGATGAAAATGAACTGCAGCATATGCTCTACACCGCAATACTTCATAAGGGCCCTGCCGCATTGCGCTATCCGCGCGGCCACGGCGAGGGTGTCGAACTGTCGGACAACCTGAATGAAATTCCCATCGGCAAAGGGGAAATACTGCGTGAAGGAAAAGATATTCTGCTGCTGCCGGTCGGCAACCGTGTCTATCCGGCCTTGGAAGCAGCTCTGGGCCTAGAAAAGGTCGGCATTGATGCGGCGGTTATTAATCCCCGTTTTATCAAACCCCTGGACAGTGACCTCATCATCGAATGGGCGAAAAAAACAGGCAAGGTTATAACTGTTGAGGACAATGTCCGCATGGGAGGATTCGGCTCTGCTGTACTGGAGCTTCTGACCGGAAACAACCTCTCTCATATCAGGGTCAACATTTTAGGCTACGGGGATAGATTCATGGAACATGGTACCCAGGAAATTCTCTGGCGCAAGGGACATATCGACAGCCCCGCCATCATTAATGCTGCCATGGAACTGATGGACACATCTGCCGAGTAGGATTATGCTTCCCGGCCGCAAGCCTTGCGCTTTTCACTGTTTTCTGCTCAACCAGCAATTCCGTAATAGTCCTTGTACCATGCAACAAAGCGCTTAATCCCTTCCTCAATCGGGGTGTCAGGCTTAAAGCCGACATCGCGGACCAGGTCATCGACATTGGCATAGGTTGCGGGCACATCACCGGGCTGCATGGGCAGAAAATTCTTTTGGGCCTTTCTGCCGAGGCATTCTTCCAGCACTTCTATATACCGCATGAGATCGACTTTCCGGTTGTTGCCGATATTGTATATCCGGTAGGGACTTTTACTGGTGGCCGGATCGGGATCATTGGAGTCCCAGGCCGTGTTGGGTTCAGGCATGTGGTGCATAACCCGGTATACCCCCTCCACGATATCATCAATATAGGTAAAGTCCCTGACCATTTTACCATGATTGAATACATCGATGTGGCGATCCTCAAGGATTGCCTTGGTAAATAAAAACAGGGCCATATCAGGGCGGCCCCAGGGTCCGTAGACAGTAAAGAACCTTAGTCCGGTGACTGCCAGGCCAAACAGGTGTGCGTAGGTATGGGCCATGAGCTCGTTGGACTTTTTTGAAGCGGCATATAGCGAGACAGGATGATCCACATTATGATGTACTGAAAACGGCATCCTGGTGTTGGCGCCATAAACAGAACTTGATGAGGCAAATATAAAATGGTTCACCCCCGAATGACGGCATCCCTCCAAAAGATTGACAAAACCGACAATATTCGTATCAACATAGGAATGGGGATTTATCAGGGAATAACGGACCCCTGCCTGGGCTGCCAGGTTGACCACAGCATCAAAACTGTGCCCGGAAAAAAGTTCCGCCATGCCCTGCCTGTCTGAAAGATCCAGATTTATATGGCTGTATGCCTGATGGGGTGTAAGCTGATCAAGGCGCGCCTTTTTCAACTCCGGATCATAATAGGGGTTGAGATTATCCAGCCCGACCACAGCAATGTTGTTGTCCAGCAGCTTCCTGCACAGATGAAAGCCGATAAACCCGGCAGAGCCGGTGACCATAACTTTTTTTATTGCATAATCCATATATTTTCTCCGATTCGTTAAAAACTCTTAAAAGAGCTTGCAAAAAAATAGCAAGAAGCTGACGGTTTGGGGGTTAGGTTCCTAGTTGCGTCTTATTTATGACATTGTTTCAAGTGCTATCTAATTTGGTTCATTTTCTTTAAGCAAGTAAAGAAAATGAACGCGTTACAAAAGGTAAGTTCAGATACCTGGCCCCTAAAATCCGGTTACGCAACACAGCATCTGATTTTTTTTAAGCCATCAGTCTTCGAAATCGCCGGAAGGTCCCTTATCCGTATCAATGTCGGCAGCACGTTGCCTGATTTTTTCCTCGGTCCACTCGGCCGGGTTCTCAAGACGATCCACTTTGGGGCCGAGATCAAAAGAGTTCGCTTGTAGAATAGCCTCAATGGCAAGGGAAGCTGTATCACCGGCATTAAAAACATCCAGCAACAGCCTGTAGACAAAATCTTCAACCCGTTTGCACATTCTTTCCCTGACTTCCCTAGCCTGGCCGAGAAGCTTCGTCTCAAAGGGCAGGTTGAGTTTCTTGTAATTGCCGCCCTTCCATCCCTGTTTATCAGCATAGGCTACCATTGCCTGCCACATATCCTCCGTGACACCCTGATCCTGGGCCTTGATGAAATTCCCTTGGGCATCAAGCTGGGCATTACCAAAATCATTGACTGCAAGCCCCCAGGAAAGCATCTGCAGTGCGGTCGCCACATTTGCCTTAGTCGTTCTTGTCTGTGCGGCAATTGCCCGCAACCGGTCTGAACTGTTGCCTGACGTGCCGTGCTGGGCGCCGGAAAGCCTGTATTTTTCCAAGCGGCCATGAATCTCGGCAGTCAGCTCAACCTGTATTCCCTGGTCGCTGGCCTCTATACCATGGGTTGTGCCATTATTAAGGGCAATCCAGTCAGGGAAAATACCATGGGCATTGAGGCCCTGAATAAGAAAGAGAGCCTCTTCCACAGTTGAAAGGCCTTCTTTCCCCTTGATTTCACCGACCTCTGTTTCCAGGGCGGCCCACTTGGGAACGCAGGGATTTAAGGCGATACTGGCAAGAAGGTTCTGATCGTCGGGTAGATGTGATGCATCAATGGCAATCGAGGTGATCCCTGCTTCAAACAGGGTCGGTATTTCAATCTTGGCAGCTGCTATGTCCCGGTCGCTTTTAATGCCGTAGTGGTCGGCATGAATGGCAACAGGAATCGTAATACCCAGTTCGTTACAGACAGCATCAACCTGCCTGGCAATGTTCCAGTAATTGACTGCACAATAGGCACTGGCCCCGCCCTCTGATTTTGCAATTTCAATGATAATGGCGCTGTTTGCTCTCTGGGCCGCTGCCAGCGCACCCCGGATAATAAAATGGTTGCGGCCGTTGGCTGCTATTGTCATGGCCTTGCCCTTTGTCAGCATGGCGCGGTCAATTACTTTGCCACTGACAATAAGAGCCTGGGAGTGGGGGAAAAGTTTAACCACATTGGGGGGTCTTCCTGTTTCGACTGCCTTCCTGAAATCAGTCCCGGAAATATGAGCCATAAATATCACTCCTTATAAATACGATGATAAACAGTTTAACAAATTGTATTCACTACGATAGTACAAAAACAAAAATATATCCGTTTGTAATACATTATTGCATTATAATTACCAAGCAATATCAAACTTCAACCCAAACTTTCATTCTTCATTTTCAGCTTCAAAACTTGCCTGCCCTCCGTCTGTCAGTTTTTTTCTGCCGAACAGCCAAACGGCAATGACACTCACTTCATACAAAACCAGGAGCGGGATTCCCATGAGCATCTGGTTTACAACATCAGGGGTCGGTGTAAGAACTGCCGCAATAATAAAATTTATCAATATTGCATATTTTCTGTTTTTGTTGAGAAAAGCGACATCAACAATACCAAGCTTTGCCAAGAAAACCATCAGTATCGGCAGTTCAAAAATAACACCGAACGCTATCAACAAGCGGAGTGACAAGGAAAAATATTCGGTGACTGTCGGCATTGGACTGAGAAAATCGGCAGAATATCCCAGCAGGAAACGAAAGGCAGGAGGGAAAACAACAAAATAACCAAATGCTGCCCCGCCAACAAAACAGAGCGATGATAGAAAGGAGAAAGGAAGCAGCAGCCTTTTTTCATGTTTATATAAGCCGGGAGCCACAAACTTCCAGACCTGCCAGAATATGACGGGACTGGCAATCAGCACGCCACAGACAAGGGCTAATTTTAGATAAAAAAAAAGGCTTCCTGGTAGGATGTGAATATCAGGTTCGTCTGGTCTGGCAACACCTTAAACAAGGGCTTAAAAAACCAGTTGCCGATCTCCTTGATAAAAGCATAGGACAGGGCAAAGCCGCCACCGGTCGCAATAAACGAATAGATAAGACAGCTTCGCAGGTCTGCCAAATGCTCTGTCAGCATCTGTTTTTGAAAATCTTCCATACTTCCAGGCCAATGGGAAAAAGAGTGAAAGGCTGATTCTTATAATTTCCTGAAACGCAGGTTACCATAAATCGACATCGCCAAAACATCAAATTGAAAATTACATAATTTTAAGCTTTTTGCCTCTGCATCCCGCAAGCAAAAGAGACTGCAAAAATGGTCCAGCATTTTTGCTGTTCAATAAAACCTTACCGCATAAATTCATAAAGCTCTTACACATTGACAACAGTGTGAGAATTTTATTAATTAAACAGATATTTCAAAGTTCGATTATTTATCACCCCCTATTTAAACTATTGGAGCAACCATGTCGTCAATCCGCAAGCAGCTTCTGGATTTTTTTGAGCAGTTTGCCGATAATGATACCCGACTCGTTAAAGAACTTCACGCTCTCATTGCCCAGCAGGGGAAAGAGGTTTATAGCTACATTTTCCAAATTCTCACCAACCTCGATTTACCCCCGGCCGAAGCTGCACAGCATTGGGAACAAATCATAGCCCATAACAAGGATCTTAATGCTGCCATGGGCCGTGAAGTAAACCTCAGAACCGCTGTTTGTGACTACTTCTGCTCAATCAATAAATCTTTGCACAACCCTAAAATCATTGAAATACACCTTTTCGAAAAAACTGCACGGTCATCAACATTTGACGCCCTGACTGGCTTATTGAACCGCAGTGCCTTTGATGAAATGCTATCCCGTGAGATCTCAAGGGCTAAACGCCATGATTCAAACCTGACCCTGCTCTTTTTGGATCTTGATGATTTTAAACGGGTAAATGACACCCTGGGCCATATGGCAGGTGACGAAGTCTTAAGAAAAGTAGCCAAGATGATCATGCTAGAAAAAAGGGCCGAAGATTTTGGAGCCCGCTACGGAGGTGAGGAGATCACAATTTTGCTGCCGCAAACCTGCAAGGCTGACGGCTGGCTTATAGGTGAAAGGATTCGCCAACGGTTGGAAGAGGCTGAAATACACTATGAAGGCCAGAACATTAAAGCCACTTTAAGCGGTGGTCTGGCGTCATTTCCTATTGATGCAAGTGATGGCTTGAGTTTGCTGAAAAATGCTGACAAGGCGATGTACAGGGCAAAAAGTTTCGGCAAGAACAATATTTCTTTTTATTCTATGAATAAAAGACGAAATATTCGCGTCGAATACACTACAGCCGTTGAAATACAGGAACTTGGCATACATGCAAAACCTGCGTTTACCGCCACAACCAAAAGTTTAAGCATTGGCGGTATTTTGCTTGAAAGCAACGAGCACTTGGAGACCGGGACTAAAATACAGATCACCATACCAGTCAGCCAGGAAAACCCGCTTCTGCTCATAGGTAATGTCGTCCGGTCAGAAAAAACCGGTGCGGGCAGCAACCATATTAGCGTTGCTTTTATTGATTCCGGCATAGTTGTCAAAAATGAGATATCAAGTTACCTCATCAGACATCTTAAAGATACCCCGGATCATTCTGCAAAAACAATACAGCCTGCCTCGTAATTTCTCCGATCTTACCCCAAAAAAGAACTGAAAGGTGACATCGGTATATGATGCATCCCGGAGATTGTGAAGCTGACCTCTAAGTGGCAATTGCGAGAATCTGAAGGATTTCTCTCATAAAGAACAGATTACCTGGCTTGGTTATCTATTTTTTCATAGAGTGCTGTTGAGAGTATTTGCCCTTCTTTGATTTGGCTTGATGACATATTCGTTAGAATAAGGTTTCTATTTTTCCTTCCTAATTCATTCCCCTGTAAAGCTGCCAGATTAAACCATGAATATGCTATTGCATAATCCTGCAGGGCACTTTGGTCGGCGGCATACATAACACCTAAATTCGTTTGAGCTTCGGCAAGGCCCTGAAGCGCTGCCTTTTTGTACCAATCTAAGGCCTTTTGATCGTCTTGTGGAACTCCTTTGCCGTTATCATACATAAATCCCAAATTAAATTGCGCCAAAGCAAAACCCTGATCAGCTGCTTTTGTAAGCCAATAAGCAGCTTGTTTGTAATTTTGCGG
>PKTW01000042.1 GCA_002868955.1 Desulfobulbaceae bacterium | reverse complement strand
AGGGATAACCGCTGAAAGCATCTAAGCGGGAAGCCCACTCCAAGATTAGATATCCCGTGGGGTAATACCCACCTAAAGGCTCGTTGAAGACTACAACGTCGATAGGCCAGGTGTGGAAGTGTAGCGATACATGGAGCTTACTGGTACTAATCAGCCGTGCGGCTTAACCATATTTTTCGCTTGCAAATCTTTAACTCATTGTTGCTGTATATCTATATACCCCCTACTGTTCGATTATCTAAGTTTTTGATATAAAAGGCGGATGAAAGAAAACTGTTATCCAATTCAGGCTTCTGATATCTGCCACTCTTTTTGTTGTCGGCATACAAAACTGCCGACGTACTGCAGGCAAGCCAAGGTCTGATCCTTCGGGTCGGATTAGCGAGCCGGCAGGTAACGAGACTTCGATTTTCGGTGGCAATAGCGAGGAGGTCACACCCGTTCCCGTTCCGATCACGGCAGTTAAGCTCCTCTGCGCCGATGGTACTGCCAGGGCGACTTGGTGGGAGAGTAGGTCGCCGCCGAATTCTTTTTTATAGAAATCCCCCATTCAGATATGGATGGGGGATTTTTTGTGTTAGAGCTAAATTCAATAAAAAAGGCGATGCCTTTTAGCGCATCGCCTTTTCAACCAGGTTTCAACTTCTATCAACGATCGAGTGAAACTTTTCTCTCCACCTTGTAGATCTCGATAAAATTAGCAGGTTTATTAATCTCGTACCTGAGTGAGACAGTTACGTCAACAGTCCGTACGCCAGCAGGGAGAAAAATCTCAAAGGTTTCTGCCTTTGTTTCAAAAGGCTGCAGCGCAGTGTCTCTGATATACTGGGTTTTCACTTGGGCACCGTACAACATCTTG
Source organism: Desulfobulbaceae bacterium (assembly GCA_002868955.1). Classification (GTDB taxonomy): domain Bacteria; phylum Desulfobacterota; class Desulfobulbia; order Desulfobulbales; family BM004; genus BM004. Next base: position 14,273 of record PKTW01000042.1, on the reverse strand, counting down.
TTGGTTCGGCAGTCTGTTGCCTGTGTATGGTAGTGTCTTTCGGTTTTGTATACTTCCTTGCCATCTGCAGTCTTTGCGGTCACATCCAGGACCACTCGATTGTGGGAAGGTCAGCCGTCGGGAATGCGATGGCCTGCATTCTGGTTTATCTTGGTGTTGACAACCACCATTGGTTTCCAATCCTTTGATTTCAACAGCCAGTCGTAACCCACTGTCTGTACGTCCATCGTAATAGTGTCCAGGAGAATTTTTTTTGTGCCCTCAAGATCATTCCAGTTGGGTGCGATCAGGTGGTCGGCAAAGCCGTCAACCTTTTTCATGTGGCATTCCTGGCACTGCTGCGTTCCACCCTTGGAAATATAGTTGTGTTCATAGCTTCCATAAAGTGTTGCACACTGGACAGGATTCTCAAATTCCAGGTTCGGCCCAAGACCATGACACTGGCCGCACATAATTGCATGATCCATGATGGAACCCTTCTTGATCTTTTTGAAAAATTCATCGTCATGCGCAGCAACATCTTTTGATCCGTAAAGGACATCAGCTTCCGGTGGTCCTTCAGAAAGCCTGTGAATAATTGCCTTTGTATTATGGCAGACTATGCACGTAATGCGCAGTTTGCTGACCCTTGCTTTATCCTGAGCGACAAGCGCTTTGGCATAATCGGCTGCAAAAGCATCGTCAGCTGCAACAAGAGCCTGCGGGAGATGGCACTTGAAACACGGGAATGTGGCCAATGTTGCCTGGGCTGGATCATCCGGGGAAAATGGGGTCAAGCCTTTTATTGCCAGGGGGGTCATCATCAGGCCATCCTGCACTCCCATCAATGAGCGGGCATGATGTGAATTTTCCCAACGGGCATAGATCTCTGCATGGCATTCCTTGCAGCGTGCTGAGTCATACATAGCTGCAAGTTCCTCAATGGTCTTCGCTTTTTCGCCAAATGCAGAAATAGGAATCATGACTAGAAACACCACAACAAGTGATTTGAGAAATTTCATACACAACCTCCTTTTTTCATATAACGGAAAATGATCAGCAGACACGATCATGAGAAATTATTGATATATATCAATCTGTAAGAGAAAAAACTGGCCTCCATGGAAACGGGCCTCCATGGAGGCCTTAAAAAGGAAATTTGAGAATATTACGTATCTGCATAACGTTACACCTCTTAACTCTCATATAATTAATAAAGAGTTAGCTATTCTGATTTTCTTCTATCCTGCATCTATTGTAATAAGATTTCTTTAGCACGCTTGGCACCAAATGAACATGTGGCAAATTGTCGCACCTCGCGAAAAACAATATAATGAACAGGAATGCAGCAAGATGTCGAAGCTTAATATTCAACTTTGCCAAGTAATTTTTAGCCCTTATTAACACTGAATCAACAGCCAAGACATATATAATTAGTTAGGAACTTATGCCTTGAAAGTTTATGGTCTTAAGTTGATTTAGCTTCTTTCAAACAACAGGCAGAGTTTTTAGTATTAACAATAACTCTAACAAGGCAGGGTTCACTCTCATATTTTGTACTTCGACGTTGACATGGACCTCACCAATAAACTCCTGCAATAGTGCCTTATAATGATCTGGTGCTTTGGGAAAGTTGGTTACAACAGTAAAAATTACAGCAAGGTCATGCGGGCTCACCTGCCATACATCCAGATCAGCGACCAGGTTGTCAGAATCTGCTTCTATGGTGGTGCGTATTTTTGCAACTAACACTGGAGCTGCCTCTCTGTCCAGCAGTATCCTGCTGATATCAATGAGAAGCACGTAAGACCAATGTGTTATCACAACTGCGCCTACAAGCCCCATGAACGGGTCCATCCAGACCCAGCCTAAATGCTTTCCTGTCAGTAGAGCGAATATTAATCGTTATGCCTGTTCATAAAGGATCTGACCGATCCTTTAGCTGCATTTTCATGACGGCGCAGCACATTCCGTTTTGTTATTTTCAGCAGAAGCTGTTTTTGCTGATGTTTCATCTTGCGACGGTTTCTGTATATCCATTTTGGGTGGAGCAATAAACCTTTTAATAAACAAATAAATCGGCTTGATTGACAGCAGGACTACGATGAGGGCACCAACAAACTGCAGCCAGAATGGGATAACCTCACCGGCCTGCCCTGCTATGGCAGTGGCCGATACACCCAGGCTGCTATAGATGATATCGAGCATCAAACCGGAAAGCACTGCAAACAGGGACAACATCACCAGGTAAATTACAGTAGCCCTTTTGCCTAACAAGCCAAAAAGAACAGATAGCGAAGTAATATTGGTTGCAGGTCCTACCAGTAGGAAAACCAGGGCCGCACCCGGGCTAACCCCTTTGAGTATTAAAGCAGCGGCTACAGGAGTGGAAGCCGTGGCGCAGATATACATGGGAATACCCACCAGCAGCATGATCAGCATGGAATGCAGGCCGCCACCCAGATACCGGGTCATTAACTCCTGCGGGATGATTGTGGAAATGACACCGGCAAGCAGCAGACCGGCAAAAAACCAGCCGGCAAGATCACCCCAGAGGTCATCAACGGCAAATTTCAGACCCGCCCACAATTTCTCAGTGAAGGTGTGATGCATGGAATGTTCCTGCGGCGGACATTCATTCCCGTCGCAACAGTTATCAATGGGACAGCTGCGGTCAATGACCCGGTGCCAATCCTCTTCTTTCTGGGTCTGTAGCAGGTTCTCACTTATGCCTGCTGCAACTGCAGTTACAAAGGCGGACACAGGACGGGCTACGGTCATTATCGGGTCAAGGAGTGCATAGGTTATGGCTATGGAATCAACCCCTGACTCAGGAGTTGAGATAAGAAAAGCCGTGGTGGCGCCATTGTTGGCCCCCTGTTTTTTTAAGGAAGCGGCGGCGGGCAAAACACCGCAGGAACATAGAGGAATGGGAATGCCGAACAGGGCGGCTTTTATGACAGAACTGAACTTGCCTTTGCCAAGATGGTCAGCCACAAAAGAGGGATTTAAGAAAACCTTGAGCAGACCCCCGACAAGCATGCCGAAAAGGATATACACAGAGGCCTCAAGTAAAAGATGCCAGGATTCCCGCAAAACCGAGATTACTATTTCCATAACTGTCTATCTGTCAAATCAATATGCGCAAATTATTATCATGTTTTGAGATCCCTTTCTTCCAGTTCCTGTCCCCCGGCTCCGGGCTCCTGAATATGCTCCAGTGCAATCCTGACAAGCTGAGATACATGACCATCTGCCAATCGATAGTAAAGAATTGTTCCTTCACGCCTGTTTTTCACCAAACGGAGAGTCCGAAGCAACCGTAACTGGTGACTGACGGCTGATTCCGTTATACCTAGGAGTGCTGCAAGATCGCAGACGCACATTTCCTGGTATTCCAGAGCCCACAAAACTTTAAGCCGGCTGATGTCCCCGAGAGCCTTGAAGGTTTGACAGAGATCTTCTGTCACCAGATCGTCAAGAGCCCTCTGACGAGCCTCTTTCACCTTATCCTCATGAATAATGCGGCAGTCGCATTTATCTTTTTTCTTATGTTTCACCTTGTCCTCTATGCATATCTGAACATATACTCATATATATAGCTATACTTTACGAAAAGTCAATAAAAAGGTAGAAAGATTAGTCTACAAATACAACGTATAAGGCTGCCGTGATAATGCCCCGATCAAGAAAAAAAACTGCACAGGTATCACCTCAAATAATTCCCGGTATGGGAACCCTGTATGTAGTTGCCACTCCTATCGGCAACCTGGAGGACATTACACTCAGAGCCTTGCGGGTTCTCAAAGAAGTTGACCTTATCGCGGCCGAAGATACGCGGCACACAAGAAAACTGCTCACCCACTTCGGCATTTCCACCCCGACTCTCAGTTATTACAAAGAAAAAGAGCAGCTGCGGTCTGCAGTTATCATCAACAAGCTGCACGAAGGGCTCAATATCGCTCTTGTATCAGATGCAGGAACTCCCGGCATTTCAGATCCCGGCTCCATCCTGGTGCACAAGGCCACGGCTGAAAACATCAAAATCGAACCCATTCCCGGCCCTTCTTCTCTTACAGCTGCCCTTTCAGTGGCGGGAATACCTGACGGCTCCTTTGTTTTTCTCGGCTTTGCTCCACCCCGTAAAAAACAGCGCCAGGATCTGTTGTTTTCACTGCGTCAGGAAAAAAGACAGTTGGTATTTTTTGAAGCGCCCCACCGTCTCCTATCATTTCTGCAGGACTGTTTCGATATACTGGGTGACCGCTCGGTATTCTGGTGCCGGGAATTAACGAAAATGCACGAGGAGTTGACCCGAGATTCCCTCAGTATTATACTCACGCATTGCCAGGGAAAAAAAATTAAAGGTGAGTCTGTATTTATCATTTCAGGTGCTGCAGCTGGACCTGAAATCTCCAACGCAGAGCTTGAAGAGATCTTCAGGTCATACAAAAAGTCCGGGGAAAAAAGCCTGAAGGATACAGTGCGGGAAGTTGCCGCAGAACACAAACTTTCCCGCACTGCTGTATATAACAAGGCCTTGAAAATATGGAAGGAATAGCCCTTGCCGGTATTTTAAATAGGCAGACTATTGGTGTATACATTTCCTGACTGGATTTCTACCATCTGTAATCTCAATTCGCGGGCACTCTGGGCTTCTGCAGGGAAAAACAGGAATCCGTTGGCCAGGCTCTGGTCCGGATTTTTTTCCCTTCTAGTCTCTTATCCCAAAGGTCATCGTCAATGGTTCTTGACTGCTTGGGATCAGTTCCCTCTTTCGCTCCACCGTAAACAGCACCTCCTACTCCTATGGTCAGGCCATCGGCAGCGACATTGTTTGGATAATCAGCAGCGGGCCGGAATCCGACATATTGGGTCTTGTAGGATGTACATGAAAAAAGTCCTAGCAATAGGGCAAACAGTAAAACGCTGTATTTCCATTTTATGGTTCCCGTCTCCTTGATGCGCAAAAATGCGTTCTCCAATAAAAAATTTCCTCAATGTCTGAAAAATACACACCAGCTTATATTTTTTCGCTTACATTGCACTTTTTTAGAATAATCATTTTTTTTATTGAGTTGGCTTCCGGCAATTTTGTTTATATAATTTAACAACTGTATGGACATCATATCTATATAGTAAAAATTTGTGCTTTATTTTAATGATACAATCTATAATAGGCATTCAAAATCACAAAAAGCAAATAATCAGTGGCACAGGGGAAGACCAGGTTGACTTACGGCTCGATCTGACTGCCGCAAAGGAGGGTTTATGGATCGCAGAGACTTTATAAAGCAGGTTCTGCTCTGGTCTGCAGGCATCTCTACGTCTATTCCAAGTTTTCGAATCGGCTCTGAACTTCTGGCCGCAGAAAAAGCGCCACCTGTTGTATCTCATGCCAAGGGCAAGAACTATTATGATCTGGTGGCCAGGGTACTTGAACCGTTGGGTGGCATAGGCAAATATGTTAAAACCGGTGACCATGTGGTTATCAAACCCAACATGGCCTGGGACCGCAGTCCGGACCAGGCTGCCAACACGCACCCCCTGGTGGTCAAGGCACTGGTAGAACATTCTCTTGATGCCGGTGCGAAAAAGATCATGGTATTTGACCGTACCTGCAATGAACAAAGACGGTGCTATGTAAACAGCGGCATTCAACAAGCCATGGAATCAATAAAAGACAAGAGGCTTGCATACTATCATCCTGACACACGCAAATTTGTACCGGTCAATATAGAGCGGGGTAAAGCTGTGAACCGCCTTGAAATATACCGAGACGCCATTGAGGCTGACACGTATATCAATGTGCCTATTGCCAAGCACCACAGTTTGAGCAAACTTACCCTTGGCCTGAAAAACAGCATGGGTGTTTTGGGCGGCAACCGAGGAAATATGCATCATAATCTCGGTCAGAAGCTCGCTGATCTTGCTACCGTGATCAGGCCAAAGCTTACCCTTATTGATGCCACCCGTATCCTTTTGCGCAACGGCCCCCAGGGAGGCGATCTTGATGATGTAAAGATCCTTGATACTTTAGTTGCCTCGGCTGATCCGGTTGCTGGTGACGCCTTTGCCACAACGCTCTTTAACATGCAGCCTGATGCGATTCCTTCAACGGTGGCTGCCTATAAAATGGGCTTAGGTGAAATGCACCTTGACAGAATGCAAATCATACAGGCCTGATATATCACATGTTGAAAAAAGGAATTAAACTGCGACACTGGCGCAGGTTAAGCCAGGTTTTATGCTTTATCCTGTTCCTTTTTCTCTTTATCAAAACTGACTATTCCGGCTCCAATGAACTTCCTTATGTGGTAAACATCCTTTTCCGTATTGATCCCTTTCTTGCTGTTTCAGTTTCTCTGGCCTCAAAAGCCCTAATTTACCTCATGTGGCCGTCTCTTATTTTTATTGGCCTCACTTTCATTTTCGGACGTTTCTTCTGTGGCTGGATCTGCCCCATGGGTTCACTGCTAGACGCTTCTCATAGCTTCATACCACAAACCCGCCCAGGAAACGCGAACCGGTTTCGCTCCTTCAAATTTTACCTGCTTGGATTCTTGCTCATTGGAGCTTTTTTAGGACTGCCGGCGGCCGGATATTTTGATCCTTTTTCCATTCTGGTCCGAGGTCTGGCTCTTTCCGTGTATCCTGCCCTGAATGTCCTGGCCACTTCTTTCTTTACCTTTACGTATCTGCAGATGCCGGCTTGGGTCAATATGTTGACCGAGCCGATGTATGCATTTCTTAAGGAAACCATTCTGCCTTTTCTGCAAAATCATCATGATCTTGCCTTTTTGTCTTTCTTTATCCTTGTGACAATCTTTATCCTGGAGCGCCTGGAAAGACGATTTTTCTGTCGCAGTACCTGTCCGGTCGGGGCAGTTTATGCAATTGTTGCGCGTTTTTCCCTGATGCGCGGCAAGGGCGGCACAAAGTGCGGCAAGTGCAGGAACTGCATGACTGTCTGCCGCATGGGGGCAATTGACGAAGAGCGACACATATCACCGTTGGACTGTAACCTGTGCATGGATTGTGTGGATATGTGCCCCGGCAATAAGATATCCTTTGGCTTTCAACAAAAAGAGGTTGCACGGCCTGTTTTTGCACTCAGCCGGAGAACCTTTCTCAGCAGCCTGGCCCTGGGCACAGCCCTGCCTTTTTTTCTTGACACCAGGACCATGGCGAAAAGCCCTGATCCTTATCTGATCAGGCCTCCTGGTGCTCTTCCGGAACATGAATTTCTCGGCAGATGTGTCCGTTGCGGTGAATGCATGAAGGTCTGCATCGGAAACGGATTGCAGCCTACCTTTTTGTCAGCCGGGATTGAAGGCCTGTTTTCACCTCGGCTGCAGGCCAGAACAGGTTATTGTGAATACAACTGCACCCTGTGCGGTCAGGTGTGCCCTACCGGCGCGCTTGCAGAACTTACACTGGCCCAGAAGCATGTAACAAAAATCGGTAATGTTTTTTTTGACAAGAACCGTTGCCTGCCATATGCCAAGGGTATTCCCTGTATTGTCTGTGAAGAGCACTGCCCTACACCTGACAAGGCGATCCAGTTCCGTGAAGGCCAGGTACTGAACAGCAAGAACGAAATGATATGGGTCAAACAGCCCTATGTTATTGATGAGCGCTGCATCGGTTGCGGTATCTGCGAAACGAAATGCCCTCTGCCAGGAAGGAGTGCTGTGCGGGTTACCTCTGCAGGAGAAAACCGGAATCCCCAAAATGCTCTGCCCGCGCAATCTCTGCTGTATTAAAACTTTTATGCGGCATCTTATTGCAGCCAGGCAGCTGCAGAAAGTGCTGCCCTGCTTCCAGCACCGATCAGCACCTGAATCGGCAGATCTTCGTGAACTACCCGGCCTGCTGCAAACACCCCCGGAAGCGATGTCATAACGTTTTCATCAACCAGCAAAAAACCTTGTGCGTCTTTCTGGGCTGCAAGAAAACTACTTTCCGGCACTATACCGCGATATACAAAGACTGCAGCAACTGCCAGCCTCTCACGGTCGCCGCTAACTAAATCTGTCACCTCAATTTCCTGTAAATATTTATCTCCTGAAAGTTTTGTAACATGGCTGCCGCCCATAAAATGAAACTGTTTGTGACTCAGGAGTTTTTTTATAAGGCTGACATCACCAAAAATTTTCGCTTCACCCGTTATGAAGAAAACCCTGCAGCCCAATTCTAGTAAATGGAGTGCCGCTCTTACTGTAAATCTGCCCGTACCCGCAATGACAACTTCCCTGCCTTTATACCTTGCTCCCGCACATTGGGCACAGGTGTGGATTCCCTTCTGTGCAAAGCGTGCTTCATCTTTAAGCCCCAACAGTTTCGGCCGGCCTCCGGTGCTAACAATTACGGAGCCGGCTTGAAATCTATCCCCGCCATGACACTGAACCTCAAAGCGACTGTCGTCCTCCGCCTGCAGACCTGTTACCTCCTTTGAATCAAACAAAAGGCAGCCTGAATTTCTGGCCTGCTTCACCATGGTCTGCGTCAGCTCCCAACCGCCAATCTTTTCAACCCCCGGATATTCGTCTATTGTTTCCAGGACCGCAACTGATCCACCAAATACTGCTTTCTCCAAGAGGAGTGCCCGCAAGTCCATCTGGCCTGCCGTTATAGCTCCTGCCAACCCGGCAACGCCTCCTCCGACAATTATGACATCGTATAAGTCGTCGATAATTTTTTTATGCACAATCCACCGGAAAATTAAATAAGACCTTTGCCTGTAGTCGTAGTCATCAGCAGACCGTGCTTAAAATCCTTGGTACCGATCAATTCTTCTGCCAGGCGCTTGATGTTTTTTGCCCTGCCTTTCAGCACTACCACCTCAAGACAATGATGTGCATCAAGATGCACATGCAGAGCGGATAGCCTCGGAACGTTTACTGTGCCCCTTTGTTTCTATGAGATCGTCAAATTTAGTCAACAGCCTGTCATCGATTGAAATTCCAAAACGGATTATCTCTGCCACATTCCACCTCGTTATTTTTATATTACAAACAAGTGCATCATTAAGCTCATCTACAATATCAAATACCTTACTCAATGACCGAACTTTCGACAAGAATATCAATAATCACAAATGCACTTGATATGTTAAATTCATTTTTATATCTCAATAGTGTTATTAATTATTTTTTCTTTGCACTTTTCCGGAGCATACCTATGCATGTGGCATATGCATTACTATCACCAGATATTGGCGGAGTGTGGAAGCCAAAGACCTGGAATTCAGCTATCCTTATAATACTCCTGCCCTGCACGGCGTTTCATTCAGGATCAGGCATGGTGAATCCGTTGCCATTGTTGGTGCTAATGGGCCGGCAAATCCACATTGTTCCTCCATTTAAACGGCTACCTGACTCCCACTTCAGGACAGGTGCGTATCGGGGATTTTCCTTTGACAAAAGAAACTCTGCAGAAAGTGCGCCGGACTGTCGGCATGGTCATCCAGGACCCGGATGACCAGCTGTTTATATCAACTGTTTATGATGATGTTGCCTTCGGGCCTTTGAACCTGGGCCTGCCCATGGACGAAGTACGATCATCATCAACCGTCGAAAGATAGAGGCTGACGGTCCTACTGCCGAGATATTTCAAGATGAAAAGCTCCTGATGCAAAATGACTCTTGCCTTGAAGTAAAAATATGCTTATGCTCACAGAACTCCATAGTCAGCTGTAATGTTGTCAGAACTCAACATTGTGGCAACCTGTTTTACTTTATTTCTGATTCTCACTCACACCACATTAAAATTCTTGTTTACTGACTCATGGATTGCAGTTTTAGCAATCGTTTCGGTTATGAAATAATCTTTATTTTTAGTACCAAGGTACAATTGAACCTCATTGTGCAATTGTTTAAACATTAGATTGTGAAATATACAAAACTAAAGCCTGCTTTGAGACGGGAACAAAAGCTACTGATCTTGTGTAAATTTTTCGAAGATAGCCCGGTTTCAATTTTAATAACTAATTTAGATTTCTAAACTGTACTGCTTGAATAGACACACAGCTATACACTATGAATTTTAATTTAAATACCCATAATCTTTCATCGGTCATTCGTTCTCTTTTCGCAAATCGCAGGCTAGCGCTACTGATTTTTCTATTCCTTATAGTCGTGAACGTCAATTTCTTTTTCTTTCTGGGCGGTGTCACGCAAACAGAGGGCAGCATTCCCCCCGGTGAATTAACCACAGCTACCGATGCAAAGATTGAACTTTCCTTCGAACCAGAGATAGTTAAACAGGAGAAAGCGGGAACGATAAAGAAAGGCGACACCATCACGGCATTGCTCGGTAGGTACCTCAGTACCCAACAGATTCTCCAGCTGGCCCACCAAAGTAAGAAAATCTTTCCCCTCTCCAAGCTCTGCATCGGTCAGCCTTACAAACTGTGCATGATCGACGGCCAATTTAATAGCTTCCTCTATGATATCAACCGCAATGAACAACTGCTGATACACCAGCATGAGAACGAATTCGAAATTTCCCGCATCCCCATTGACTACGATGTGACAACCGAGGTTGTCAAGGGGACCATCACTTCCAACCTCTTCGATGCGGTGACAAAAATCGGTGAAGAGGCTGAGTTGGCCATCAATCTGGCCGACATTTATGCCTGGGATATAGACTTCATTCTTGACATCCGTGCAGGTGATTCATTCAATGCGGTAATAGAAAAGCGCTTTCTTGAAGGCCAACCGGCCGGTTACGGTCGTATACTGGCTGCCGAATTTGTCAATCAGGGGAAAAGCTATCGAGCCATCTTATTCAGCGATGGAAATGGTAACACCGATTATTATGATCCCGAAGGCAAAAATCTACGCAAGGCTTTTCTTAAAGCCCCCCTCTCCTTCACCCATATTTCATCCGGTTTCACTATGAGGCGCTTTCACCCCATCACCAAGACCTGGAAAGCTCACCCAGCCATCGATTATGTTGCACCAACTGGCACTCCTATTAAAACTGTGGGTGCAGGAACAGTGGTGCGTATCGGCAACACCAGGGGCAATGGGAATTTTATCGAGATTCACCACACCAATGGCTACTCAACTCTTTATCTGCATATGTCCAAATTTGCCAAGGGTATAAAAAAAGGCAAAAGGGTAAATCCGGGACAAACTATAGGGTATGTTGGGTCCACCGGGCTCGCTACAGGTCCTCACTTGTGCTTCCGGATGCGCAAGGATGGCATGCCGGTAAATCCAAACAAAGTGAAAATGCCCTCGGCTCCTGCTGTTTCCAGCGAAAATATGGCTGAATTCCGCACATTGGCGGCACCGCTGCTTGCCCGACTGAGAGACGGTGAGATACTCCAGGCCATGCTGGGATCACCCTCAGAAAGCGGCGTCCGCTGACCGGTGTAACCCGACCAATGCCATGGATTGTATAAAATTTCTGGATGATGTTTTATGGAGTAGTGCTTCTTGTCCCGCCGACAGCAATTCTGATATAAACTCTGGAGGTACATGCGTGGTATACTTTTAGATAATAACACAGCAGAAATAAGGTGACGGGTTGAAACTGTCTCCATTATGCTAGTTATTTAATATCTAATTAGATAAATTTTAAATATTCCACAAAATTATAGATTGGCAGAGTCTCAGAAGTGGCTCTGCCTTATTTATTTGTAAATTAAACTATCCGCTATCGCTTTTGGCTCGTGAATGATTATTAAAGTGTCATGATGGTTCACAGTCTACACGATGAATCCTGCCAGATGATGGTGGGGTTATTTATTTGTCCAGCATTTAGGTCAATATAATTAGTGGACATGTCGACTCGCTTTTGATTAAATAAAGTCAACATTGTGGCAAGATATATTTATTTTGCTATCAGGCACATTCCTAAAACGTTGTGGCACTTGAGAGTTCCTTCCTTAAAGAGTAAAATTTAATTTTTCATCAGAAAAGTTTTTAACTCTTTGATATGAGTAAACTCCAAAAAAATACATAGGAGGCGACCTTATGAGTGAAAACAGCAAATGCCCGGTAACAGGCAGAACTTCCATACCCACTTCTGGCGGTGGCACGACGAACCGGGACTGGTGGCCGAACCAATTGAACCTGCATATTCTGCACCAGCATTCGTCACTGTCCAATCCGATGGGCGAGGAGTTCAACTACGCTGAGGAATTCAAGAAACTCGACCTGGAAGCCCTGAAGAAGGACCTCTATGCGCTGATGACCGACTCGCAGGATTGGTGGCCGGCCGATTACGGTCACTACGGAGGGCTCTTTATCCGGATGGCGTGGCACAGCGCCGGCACCTACCGTACCAGCGACGGCCGCGGCGGGGCTGGGTCTGGCTCCCAACGCTTGGCACCCCTCAACAGCTGGCCGGACAACGTGAACCTCGACAAGGCGCGCCGTCTGCTCTGGCCGATCAAACAGAAATACGGTAACAAGATCTCCTGGGCCGACCTAATGATACTCACCGGCAACTGCGCGCTGGAGTCGATGGGTTTCAAGACGTTCGGCTTCGGCGGCGGGCGCGAAGACGTCTGGGAGCCGGAAGAAGACATCTACTGGGGGTCTGAGGATACGTGGCTTGGTGACAAGCGCTACTCCGGCGACCGGGAACTTGAAAATCCTCTCGCCGCTGTGCAGATGGGCTTGATCTACGTGAACCCGGAAGGGCCGAACGGCGAACCGGATCCCGTCAAGTCGGGCCGCGATGTTCGCCAAACCTTCGGGCGCATGGCGATGAACGACGAAGAGACTGTTGCACTCGTCGCCGGCGGACACACGTTCGGAAAGTGTCATGGTGCCGGCCCTGCGTCACATGTGGGCCCTGAACCGGAAGGTGCCCCCATCGAAGAGCAGGGCCTTGGCTGGAAGAGCAGCTTCGGCAGTGGGAAAGGCGGCGATACGATCAGCAGCGGCATTGAAGGCGCCTGGAAGCCGAACCCGACCAAATGGGACATGGGCTATTTGAAGGTAATGTTCAAATACGAGTGGGAATTGGTCAAGAGTCCGGCTGGCGCACATCAGTGGCTGGCCAAGGACGTGGACGAAGAGGACATGGTGGTTGACGCGCACGACCCATCGAAGAAGCACCGGCCGATGATGACCACGGCTGACCTCTCGTTGCGCTTCGATCCGATCTACGAGCCGATCGCGCGGCGCTACCTGCAGAATCCGGATGAGTTCGCGGATGCCTTTGCCCGCGCCTGGTTCAAGCTGATCCACCGCGACATGGGCCCGCGCTCACGTTATCTCGGCCCGGAGGTCCCTGAGGAAGAACTTCTGTGGCAAGACCCGGTGCCCGCAGTCGATCATGAGCTGATCGACGCGCAGGACATCGCCGCCCTCAAGGGCAAGATCCTCGCTTCGGGACTCTCTGTCTCCAAACTGGTCTCGACCGCCTGGGCGTCGGCATCCACGTTCCGCAACTCCGACAAACGCGGCGGGGCGAACGGGGCGCGCATTCGTCTCGCCCCGCAGAAGGATTGGGAAGTGAACCAGCCGGCCCAACTGTCGACTGTGCTGCAGACCCTTGAGGGGATCCAAAAGGAGTTCAACACCACGCAGTCAGGCGGGAAGAAGGTTTCGCTCGCCGACTTGATTGTTCTTGGCGGATGCGCAGGTGTCGAGCAAGCTGCAAAAAATGCCGGCCACGATGTGACCGTTCCCTTCTCGCCGGGACGCACGGATGCGTCACAGGAGCAAACCGACGTGAAGGCATTCGCTGTACTCGAACCGGCTGCAGACGGGTTCCGTAACTACCTCAAAGCCAAGTACTCCGTAACGGCAGAGGAGCTGCTGGTTGACCGGGCGCAACTGCTGACGTTGACCGCTCCTGAGATGACGCTTCTCATTGGCGGCATGCGCGTCTTGAATGCCAACTTCGGACAGTCCCAGCAAGGCGTTTTCACCAAGCGGCCAGAGACGCTCAGCAATGACTTCTTCGTGAATCTGCTCGACATGGGCACAACGTGGAAGGCATCCTCGGAAGACGAAGACGTGTTCGAGGGTCGTGATCGCGCAACGGGTGAACTCAAGTGGACCGGCACCCGTGTCGACCTTATCTTCGGTTCGGACTCCCAGCTCCGGGCCGTCGCGGAAGTCTATGGTTGTGAGGACTCCCAGGAGAAGTTCCTGCACGACTTTGTAGCGGCATGGAGCAAGGTCATGAACCTTGACCGCTTCGACCTCGCCTGATTGTAGCAAAAACGTCTTCGAGGGCCTCTGAAGCGTATTCTGAACTCGTTAGAATAATTTAGGTATAAATTTTTTTAAATGAAACTCCCCGCGGCAAGCCACGGGGAGTTT
>PKTW01000061.1 GCA_002868955.1 Desulfobulbaceae bacterium | reverse complement strand
GGCGTCAAGGCCACCTTTGTAGCCTCAAGCAAACTGGACGATGACATCGTCTACGCCATTACCAAGGAGGTGTTTGACAACCTTGAGGAGTTCAAAAAACTGCACCCGGCTTATGGTGTTTTAACGAAAGAAAATATGCTGCAGGGTCTCTCAGCACCGATCCACACGGGAGCGCTCAGGTATTATAAAGAAGCAGGGTTAACAAAATATATCAATCCCGAGCTTATTAAATAACCCTTGAGCACGACTGATCAACAGTTTGCGGAAGAGATACTGAAGACCGAGACCGGCAATGTCCGCAGTCTCAGCCTTCATGAAAATATCCTGGTAGGCACGATAGCCATTTCTTGGGCCCTGTTTCAGCTGGCCCTGGCCGGCTTCCTGGTGCTCGATTCCACCAAGGTACGGGCCATCCACCTGGCTTTTGCCATGGCTCTGCTTTTCCTTCTGGCCCCCTGCCTGAAACGGCAGCACAAACACATAAGGTTCCTGTCGGTTCACGACCGCATTCCCGGCATAGACTATATCCTGGCCCTGGCCGGCTCCCTGGCCGCGCTCTACATTGTCTTTGATTACTCCGGTCTGGCACTGAGGGCCGGGGCACCCATTAGCCGCGACCTGGTGGTCGGCACCATCCTGGTCCTTCTGCTCCTGGAGGCTGCCCGGCGGGTCATCGGCCCGGCGCTTCCCATCATTGCCCTTTTCTTTACCGCCTATGCCTTCCTGGGGCCATATATGCCGGATCTGTTCGCCTTCAAAGGCGTATCGATCCGTAAATACTTAAGCAACATCACGCTTTCCACCGAGGGTATCTACGGCATCCCCCTGGGTGTTTCCGCCTCTATCGTCTATCTGTTCGTGTTGCTCGGTGCACTGCTGGACAAGGCCGGTGCCGGCCGGTTCTTCACTAGCCTTGCCCTGTCCGTTCTCGGCAAATACAAGGGCGGCCCGGCTAAGGCCGCAGTTGTCTCAAGCGGTGCAACCGGGCTGGTCTCAGGCTCCAGCATCGCCAATATTGTTACCACCGGACCGTTCACCATCCCGCTGATGAAAAAAATCGGCTACCCGGCCAAAAAGGCTGCAGCAGTGGAGGTGGCATCAAGCACTGACGGCCAGCTCATGCCGCCGATTATGGGCGCTGCCGCGTTCATCATTGCAGAGTATGTCAACGTTCCCTACCTGGACGTGGTCAAGGCAGCGGTCATTCCGGCCTTTGTTTCCTACTTCGGCCTCTTCTGCATCACCCACCTTGAGGCCTGCAAACTGGGGATCAAGGGCTTAGCCGCCCCGGACATCCCCAGGTTTTTCCTGACCCTTAAAGAGGGTATGCATTACCTGGTGCCCCTGGCTGTCCTGCTCTATGAACTGGTAATCCTCCGGCACTCCCCCGAGATGGCTGCCTTTAGATCAATCCTGGTGCTATTTGTAATCATTTTCTTTCAGGAAGTCCGCCGCGCCCTCCGTACCCAATCGGGCTTCCTCATCGGACTTAAACACGCGGTCATCATCATCGGCAGCGGCATGATTCAGGGTTCTAAGAATATGATGTCAGTGGCGCTCGCCTGCGCTGCAGCCGGCATCATCGTCGGCGTCGTCAACATGGGCATCGGCGGCATGATCGCCCAGATCGTCGAAACGCTCGCCATGGGTAACATTTATATCCTCCTGATCATCACCGCCCTGGCCAGCCTCCTGCTGGGAATGGGCCTGCCCACCACCGCCACCTATATTGTCATGGCGTCGCTCACCGCGCCGATCATTGTCGAGGTGGGCGGGCTCTACAATTTCGTCATCCCCATCATGGCAGCCCACCTGTTCTGCTTCTATTTCGGCATCCTGGCAGATGACACCCCGCCTGTCGGACTGGCTGCCTATGCCGCCTCCGCCATAGCCGAGTCCGAACCGATCGCCACAGGTATCCAGGGTTTTCTCTACGATATCAGGACCTCGGTGATCGCCTTCATGTTTGTCTTCAATCCGGATCTGATCCTGCACAACATCAACAGCTGGCCCCAAGGTCTGCTTATATTTGGTATGGCATTGGTCGGCATGTCCGCCTTTGAGAATTTTGCCCAGGGCTGGTGTCTGACAAAAAATCGGTTCTACGAGATCCCCTTTTTCCTGACCGCCTCCTTTATCCTGTTCCACCCCGGCGGTCTCGGGAGTCTCCTCAATATTGACCAGGCGTACAGGTATTGGCTCTTTCCCATCGGCCTGTTCTTTTATGGAGCGGTTATCCTCCAACAGAAATTAAGAATGAAAGCCTAAGTTTTTACGGCACACTCAGTCCTCAGCCCTCAGGACTTGGTCCTCTTCTCTTCACCTTTTGCATTTTGCCCTTTAATTCATAATTCTTAATTGCAGCTCTCCCCTGTCATTTTCCTAAGCATTATCTGGGGTTGTCAGCTTTATCAATTTAGAATTAAGAATGCAGAATGCAG
>PKTW01000074.1 GCA_002868955.1 Desulfobulbaceae bacterium | reverse complement strand
TTCTGAACAGCCTGCTCCTGCATTTCCGGCCCCGGGCGGTGGACGATCGTACCCTGCGTTTTACCCTTACCTGGGGGCTGGGCGGCATGGCAGCAGTGCTGATTTTCCTGCTCTTCTGCACCGGGATCCTGCTTAAATTTGTTTACGAACCGTCTCCGGCCAGGGCCTATGAGTCCATCCTCTATCTCCAGAACAACATTCTTTTCGGGCAGCTGATCCGCAACATCCATCACTGGAGCGGCAACATCCTGCTGCTTGGGGTCTTCCTGCATTTCCTGCGGGTTTTTTTCACAGGGGCATTTACTGCACCGCGCCAGTTCAACTGGATAATCGGCCTCGCCCTTTTGGGCTCTGTTCTCCTCTCCGCCTTTACCGGGTATCTTCTGCCCTGGGACCAGCTCGGCTTCTGGGCTGTTACCATCTGCACCACCATGCTGGAATATGTCCCTATAATTGGCAAATGGCTGCAGGAATCCATCCAGGGCGGCCCGGAGATGGGGCCTGCAATCCTCACCAATTTTTATGCCATCCATACGGCAGTTATGCCGGTAGTTCTTGTTTTACTCATGGGCTTCCACTTCTGGCGGGTACGCAAGGCAAAAGGTCTTGTCATCCTGCGTTCTCCGGATGAAGCTCCCGACACCAGGGGTGAGACTGTATCATCCATACCCAACCTGCTGGTGCGTGAGATTGCTGTTGGACTGGCCCTGCTGGCCTTTATGCTGATTTTCGCCATGCTTTTTAACGCGCCGCTTGCAGACAAGGCCAACCCGGGCCTAAGCCCCAATCCCACAAAAGCGCCCTGGTATTTCCTGGGGGTCCAGGAACTGCTCATGCATTTCCATCCCCTGTTCTCCCTTGTTATCATTCCTGCTCTTGTCGTATTTTTTATGTTTGTCCTCCCCTATCTTGATTACCGTGAAAATACCAGCGGGATCTGGTTCTGCTCAACAAATGGAAGAAAGACGGCATTGACTGCTGCCCTGGTTTCAGCATTGATTACAACTGTTTTCATTTTTGCTAATGAGTTCCTGATTGATTTTGGAACCCTCCTGCCAGGGTTGCCGGATGCTGTGAGCAACGGACTTATTCCCTTTGTTCTTTGCCTGCTTGTCCTGGCTGGATTTTATAGCTTTATCAATAAAAAATATTCTGCCTCGAAACATGAAGTGGTCCAGGCTGTTTTCGTTTTTCTACTCACGGCCTTTGTGGTATTTACCATAACCGGCATATTGTTCCGGGGCCCGGGTATGAAGCTGACTTTGCCTTGGTAAAGAAGGGTTCAAGGTGTCCAGGTTTCAAGGTTTCGAGGGTAAAAACTAAGACAAATATTGCTGAATGATATGGCAGAAAAACAATTCCAGGCTATGTCAGATGTCTATATATTGCTTACGGTTCTACCTGTTAACTAGAAACACAAACTTTACTCTCAGGAGATCTTAAGTATCTAAATGAAGATGACCAAAACTCTCTTCTCGAGAGAATTAAGGAAGTAGAAAAAATACTTATGGCACTAATCAAAGCCATTGAAACAAAAAATAACCCTTGAAACCTTGACTCCTCGAAACCTTGACCCCTAAGCTCAATGACTTGAAATAATTCAATGACTAATATTAAACCCCAATATACTAATTCGGAGCCCTCCCCCTCCTCCCGCCGTTCTTTTTTCACCAAACTCTGGGTCCTTCTGGGTATTGTCGCCCTGGCTGAACTTTTCGGCGTTCTGTTCGGTTATTTCAAGCCGCGCAAACAGGCGGTCGTCACAGCAATGGCCGAAACAATTATTACTGCCGGTTCAATTGACAAATTCGAACCCGGTACAGTGACGGCTTTTGTCAGGGGAAAATTCTACCTGGCCAGGCTCCAAGACGGCGGCTTCCTGGCCCTGTCCCGCACCTGTACCCACCTTGGCTGCACGGTTCCCTGGGTGGCTGCACAAAACAAGTTTGTCTGCCCCTGTCATTCCTCTGAATTTGACATCAGGGGAGAGGTTATCAGCCCCCCTGCCCCACGGGCTTTGGATATTCATCCAATGGTTATTGAGAACAATATTGTCAAAGTCAACACCGGCAAGCGGATAAAAAGGACTTTTCTCGAAACAGCCCAGGTTGTTTATCCAAAGGATATTTAAGGTTTTCAGGCCGAAATTTTTTAGGCCGAAGGTTGAAGGCTGAAGGCTAAAGGCAAAAAATTAATGAGAGATCATACAAAGCTTAGGGCATTTGAAAAAAAGATCGTTGAAGCTGAGAAGGTTTTGAATGGTTTGATTGGAGCTTTTAGGGATTCTTAAAAATCCTTTCAACCTTCAGTCTTCAGTCTTTAACCTAATAACCTATTATGTCCAATACCGATAAAAACATAAAAACCTGGGAACTGACCGCCCTTATCGCAGCGATCATTATTGTCCTGTCATTACCGGTTTATTATTTCTCTGTAGAGAAAAATAA
>PKTW01000040.1 GCA_002868955.1 Desulfobulbaceae bacterium | reverse complement strand
CAAAAGCTCGCTACTATAGCCGATATTTTTTTCTCTGTCGATATTGTCATGGAAAAAAAATAAAGTTTATTTTTATAAGGAGAAAAAATTCTTAAGAATTTTACATGGGAAGGTAGTTTTCTGCACTGATATATCGGGGAAAACTATTTAGGCATTGAAATGAATAATAAATCTCAGGAGTGTTGAAATGGGCGAAGAATTATATGATGTGGTGATCATTGGCGCCGGTCCTGCCGGTTTGCAGGCTGCCATAAATGCAGTGCGTAAAAGGGCATCGGTCCTTGTTCTCGGTAGGCCGGAACGAAGCAGTCTCTACAAGGCTCATATTGAAAATTACCTCTGTGTTAATGGTGTCCGGGAAGGTGCTGAACTTCTTGCCGTAGGTATTGAGCAGATTCAACGATTCGGTGCGGAATATTTTGCTGAAGATGTTCTGCATGTAGAGCATGCATCAGATACTTTTGCGGTGCGCGTCGAAAGCGGCAGAAACATTAAATCAAGAAGCGTGATTTTTGCCACCGGTACTTCCAGGAAAAAACTGAAGGTAAAAGGTGAGAAGGAGCTGTCCGGCAAAGGGGTGAGCTACTGCGTTGATTGTGATGCCAACTTTTACCGGAATGCCAAGGTCATTGTGGTGGGCAATGAAAGTGCGGCGGTGGATGGGGCTATGACCCTTCTGGGATACGCCTCCGAAGTCCACCTGGTGACCAGGGAGCTTGCCGTGTCTGAGGAATTACAAAAAAAACTGCGGGAAAGCGAAGTAACGGTTCACAAAGATACATGGGTAGCGGAAATACTGGGTGAAAACAGTGTGGAAGGTGTCCTGTTGGAAAACGATACGCGCCTGGAAGTTGAAGGCATATTTATTGAGTTGGGAGCAAAGGGAGCACTGGAGCTGGCTACATCAATCGATGTCCAGCTTGATTCAGAGACCTTTACCCATATTGAATGCAATAAAAAACAACAGACCAATATAACCGGAGTCTATGCAGCTGGCGATATTGCCGGACATCCCTACCAGATGGCCAAGGCTGTTGGGGAGGGGTGTGTCGCAGGCTGGGAGGCAGCCAACTACGCCTTGAAGCAGAAAAGATCGGAAGGCTGATCAACCGTTCAGCAGGGTATCAAGCTCGTTGGTAATGTCTTCCCCGGAGGTGATGGCCTTGTTGATGCGGTTAAAGTTTTTCCTGTCACCAAGCATGATGCAGCCGATGACCCTGCCGTTGTCAATGACGACTTTTTTGTATATGTCTGCAGATGTTACAATCTTTGACTCGTGCCTGTTTTCCTCGTCGATTTCACCGGCTGAGGCCAGATCAATGCCAGCCACTTTCAGGATATTTGACAGCGTCGTCCCGGCATAGGCTGCCCTGCCTCCTGAAATATTTATGCCGGCGATTTTTCCCTGTTCCATGGCTGCGGGCCAGATGCCGTAGGTCCTTCCCTCATATTCAATGACATCGCCAGCTGCAAAAATGTCTGGCTGACTCGTCTGCATAAATTTATCAACAATAACGCCCTTGTCTGTTTTCAGGTCAAGCATTTTGGCCAGTTCCAGGTTGGGCCTCACACCTGCTGAAATTATGACCATTTCTGTTGGCAGGATGTCGCCGTTTTCCAGGACAACCTGCTCCACCCTGTCATTTCCGCTAATTTCTCTGGTGGTTGCCCCCAATCTGAAAGTGAAGTTCATGTTTTCAAAAAAATGCTGGAGCCTTGCCGCTCCTTCAGTATCAAGCTGGCGCGGCAGCAGCCGGGGAAAGAATTCAACCACGGTTATATTTTTCCCAAGCCTGTGAAGTGCATTGGCTGCTTCAAGGCCGAGCAGGCCACCTCCGATAAGAACAACATGATTGATTTTTTCAGCGGCCTGCACGATTTGTCTGACATCCTGGACAGTGTGTATGGCAAAGACTCCCTTCAAATCAGAGCCTTTGATCGGTGGAATAAAAGGGTGGCTGCCATTGGCCAGTAGCAGCCTGTCATAGCTGAGCGACACACCATCAGCAGCCATAACATGTTTTTCGCCCGGATCAGTTTCGCGTACCCTGCTATTAAGCTTTAACAAGATTTTTTTCTGATCATACCATGCTTTCTTTTTGGCGATCAGTTCCGATTCTGCAACAATGCCGCCAAGATAATCAGGCAGCCTGACTCTGTAATAGAAGGGGAGATCCTCATCTGTAACAATGGTTATCTCACCTGTCGCGTCATTCTGGCGTATATTTTCAGCAGCAGTGGTGCCTGCGACCCCGCTGCCAATAATGAGATATTTCTTCATTTTCATGAATCAGTGAGCTGTTTGATGTACCCCGATTTTCGGTAAACACCCTTTCAGGGCATAAACGACCCACGGCAGACTCCGAGGAAGGATTAATCCGGCAAAGGAAATCGTGTCTGACCAGTTTTTTAGAAGATTTTCGTCATCGATTCAGGATTATGCCGTAGGTTCAAACTGGTCCTTATCTGCGCCGCAAACCGGGCAGACCCAGTCGTCAGGCAGATCTTCAAATGCAGTTCCCGCAGCAATGCCGTTTTCAGGATCGCCCAAAGCCGGATCGTAGATATATCCGCATACAGTACAAACATATTTCCCCATTTGTAATCTCCTTGGTAGTAAATATTATGGTAGAATTTAAATTATAATAGTACAGGCTTATAAAATAATCTACTCTCTGATGTGGAAAAGATACACAAAAATTTGTTGGGGAAGGTAATCAGCCTGTACAGATTATAACAGCCTGCAAGGTTGATACTAAATATATCGATATGAAATACACCCAAAAGGAATCAGCAGAAACGGATCTGCATTTTATGCGTCTAGCCCTGCAGGAAGCACGTAAAGCAGGAAAACTCGGCGAGGTCCCTGTGGGTGCTGTTATAGTCGATGAAAAAGGCACAGTACTTGCATCATCTGGCAACAGGTCCATTGTTGACCGTAACCCGTCCGGACATGCTGAAATAGAGGCATTGCAGGCAGCAGGGCAGACGCTTGAAAACTACAGGCTGCCCAACACTACCCTGTATGTCACCATTGAGCCGTGTGTCATGTGTGCCGGAGCCATTGTCCACGCCCGCATAAGACGCCTGGTTTTCGGTGCTTTGGATTCTAAGGCCGGAGCTGTAGTTTCCCGGTACCGGATCGGCCGAGACGGAAAGCTAAATCATCAACTGGAAATTGAAGGTGGAGTATTGGCTGCGGAATGTGGGGAACTGTTGACCTCGTTTTTCAAAAAGAAAAGGGGGAGGATTTTATGATTTCTTTTTTTCTTACCCGTAAACAGACCCAATAGGCTGCCGGATCGTTTTCCTTTTACTTACTGCGCTGCCTGGCTGCGTAAAATAGTTTTGCAAAAAAGAAGTTTTGTGAATTCAGTTAAGAAACTTTATGGTTATTGCGCCGGAGAGGTACCGAAGTGGCCGTAACGGGCCCGACTCGAAATCGGGTTGTCGGTTAGTAGCCGGCACGTGGGTTCGAATCCCACCCTCTCCGCCACTTTTTTATTGTATTTCAAGGCGTTATCTCTTATATTTTACCATAAATTGCCTGAATAAGGAGGTTGAAATGCGTGATGATTTACGACAGGAACTGACTGGTTGGGGTAAAATTGTCTGGGGTGATAAATCATATAATAAAATTTACTATAAAGTAGTAATTGAAAAGGAAAGGCCCGATGATGATGAACCAGATATCTATGGCACTGTGAACGATAAACAGGGCGATAAGCTTGATATCCCCGATTTTGTTGGAACAACAGAGGATATCATTCTGCATATGAGTGATGACAGATATCTAAAAATAGTTTTTTTGGATGAAAGCGAAGAGTTTGAAGTAGATGGCGGATTCAATGATAATAAGTGATTGCGCTGCAGTATTTTTCCTTTTTCCCGGCAAGTTGAAATTACTATTGGAAAGGGTTAAAATGAAAAATTAATGTTTGTTTTTTGTTTGTATATTTTTAACGAAAAGAGTATTAACCAGCGGCGAGAATAACCAGGGTGAGTGGAGAGGTGACCGAGTGGCTTAAGGTGCACGCCTGGAACGCGTGTGTACGCAAGTACCGTGAGTTCGAATCTCACCCTCTCCGCCATTCTTTAAGGAAGTCTTAAGTGTGATAGCCAGGTTCTGCGCAACAAAGACTCGCGAACCCCGCCAGATCCGGGAGGAAGCAACGGTAGTGAGAAACTTTGTGTGTTGCAGAATACCTGGCTATCCTTTTTTCTGCCAATGTCATATTTAGTATTAGCCAGAAAATGGCGCCCCCAGACATTTGAGGAAGTTGTCGGACAGCAGTCGGTTATCCGGACGCTGCAGAATGCCATTGACCGGCACCGTATACCCCATGCCCTCATTTTCAGCGGGGTCAGGGGAGTAGGCAAGACGACCCTTGCCCGCTTGGTTGCCAAGGCCCTTAATTGCCAGGAGGGCCCGACAAAAATCCCGTGCAACAAGTGTGAGCATTGCACCGAGATAACAGCCGGCAATGCTATTGATATCCATGAAATCGACGGCGCTTCAAACCGCGGTATCCAGGAAATCAGGGAGCTCAAGGAAAATATCCGTTTTTTCCCGACCAAGAGCAGATACAAGATCGTCATTATCGATGAAGTCCATATGCTTACAACCGAGGCCTTTAATGCCTTGTTGAAGACCCTGGAAGAGCCCCCTGAACATGTAATTTTTATGTTTGCCACCACGGAACTGCATAAAATTCCCATAACCATACTTTCCCGCTGCCAACGCTACGAACTGCAGAAGGTGTCATCCCGTGAACTGTTTACTTTTTTCAGTAAAATTGCCCAAGAAGAGAAAGTCATTATTTCGGACTGGGCCGTAAACATCATTGTCAGGGAGGCGGGGGGCAGTGTGCGGGATGGGCTCAGCCTGCTGGACCAGATTTTTTCATTCGGTGGCGACGAGATAACCGATGAGGATGTTATCAAGGTTCTCGGCCTTGTTGACAGCCAGGTCGTCAGTTCAATGGCTGCGGCAATACTAAACAGTGATCTTGCCAATGGTCTCAGGATTCTTGAGGAAACCTCTAATTACGGGGTTGATCTGAAAAGACTGGCCAATGATCTGCTCTATTATTTCAGGGCGCTTTTAATATGCCGTGTCAGTGCAGATCCTGAAAAACTTCTGGATGTACCTGATCAAGAGTTTGCCGAAATGCGTCAGATCGGAAGCCAGCACACGGTCGAGACCCTGCAGCTTTATTTTAATATGCTGCTCAAGGGAGTTGAGGAGATGCAGTATTCCTCCCATCCCCGCCTGGCTTTTGAAATGGCACTTATCCGGGCTGCCGAGGCGGGTAATGTTGTGCCGGTGGCAGAACTCCTGGGAAAGCTGGAAACCATGCAGTCAGGTGGAGTTGTTGCATCCATAAAAAAAGAAATAACACCCCGAATTCCTGCCCCAAATCCCCGTGTCAAAGAGAAAACAAAAAGTCAGGCGCCACAAAAGGCAGACAGCGTTGAAATCCCTAGAAAGCCAAGACAGCCGCAAAAAAAAACTGACAAAACCAGGAAAGCTGATGAGCCGGGCAAGCAGCAACCTGTTGAAACAGAGACTCCTGCTAAGCAAGCCACTGACAAAGGTATCGAAAAAAACACAGTCGAACCTTCCACCCGGGATGTGCGTAAAAACTGGGATGAGTTCATTGTATATGTAATGGACAGAAAGAAATGGATGGCCCATACCCTGCGCCTCTGTTCCAAAGTCCGCGAGGAGGGGGCGGATCTCATTTTAAAGTTTGATGACCCCTCTGATTGCAAGATGCTGCAGTCCAAGGAGAATATGAAATTTCTCACTGAATTTTCCCAGGATTTTTTCCAGAAGGAATTCAAGATAGGCATCAAGATCCGGGGAGCGGACTCCCAGGGTATTATTGGCCAGGATGGAATCGGTCCCCAGGAAGAAAGACGTGCCCTGGCAAGCGACCCGCTTGTAGAGATGGCCACAGAAGTTCTTGGCGGCAGGGTGGTAAATATCAGAACAGGGCCGCGGAGCAGGTGAATAACAGGGTTATAAATTATGAATTTTGAATTATGAATTTTGAATTAGTTTTTTACTTTAGTCACTTAATATACACAGGATCCTATAAATATGGATATGAATGAAATAATGCGTCAGGCGCAGCAGATGCAGCAGAAGATGAGCCAGGTCCAGAATGAGTTGGCCGGCAGGACGGTCACCGCTTCCGTCGGAGGCGGGATGGTTTCAGTAACACTCAATGGCAAGAATGAACTTTTGTCTGTGCAGATAGATAGAGAGGTCATTAATCCTGAAGACCGGGAAATGCTCCAGGATCTCATTGTTTCAGCTGTGAATGAAGGCCTCAAGAAGGCCCAGGATATGGCCCAGGCAGAAATGCGTAAAATCACCGGCGGCATAAATATTCCGGGTATTCTTTAGGGTCTGGAGAGAGACAATGCAGGTCGTTCCACCAGCACTGGAAAGATTAATTCAGGATTTAAGCAGGTTGCCTGGCATCGGTAAAAAAACGGCAAGCCGTCTTGCCCTGCATATCATGCGAAGTCCTGCCGGAGAAGCCAGGGCGCTCGCCGCCGATCTTGCAGAGCTGCATGCTGCCGTAAAACTCTGCTCCAGTTGCTTTGTTTTCTCAGAAACAGACCCGTGCAGGATATGCTCAGATCCCGGTCGCAATAAAGAAGTGGTCTGTGTTGTGGAGGGGCCGGATGATCTTTTAGCCATTGAAAAAACCGGAGCCTACCAGGGGCTCTACCATATCCTTCATGGCGTGTTGGCTCCCATGGACGGTATTGGACCGGAAGAGATCAAAATAAATGAACTCGTAAATCGCATTCGGCGCCAGAAAATTGCAGAAGTATTGATTGCCACGAGTTCAACGGTTCCCGGCGAGGCGACGGCATCCTATCTTTTCCGGATCCTGCATGCGGAACAGGTGAAAGTAACAAGGCTTGCCTGTGGGATACCCATGGGAATGGATATAAAATACGCTGATGAAGTCACCCTGGCCAGAGCTATCGAAACACGCCAGGAATCAAAGTGATTTATTTTGCATGTTTATGTGATATTTCCTTGACAGGAAAGGCAATTGCTGGTATTTGGTTTCCGTTTTAGCTGCGTCGATAAAGTTTCCCCAAGCGGTTTGTTTTTGAGAAAAAATTACCTGAAAATTTGGTCTGTCATGTAGGCGCGTAGCTCAGCGGGAGAGCGCTTCCCTGACGCGGAAGAAGTCGGCGGTTCGAAACCGCCCGCGCCTACCAGATTTACCTTTCAGGTAATGAAAATAAGCGTAGGCTTCGCTGTGGTGGGGCTGCCACAAAGGCTTGTACCTGGCGAAGCCTTTTTGCATCTGGCCCAGGATTTTATAAGGCCAGCCAAGTTACCCGGTCAACCCCCGATAATGGGTTTTTGGCCGGAAAACAGAGAGACAGAACCCGGTACGGTTTGGATATAAGTAAATGTCTGAGATAACAATCATATTGCCTGAAGGAGAAGCCAAGGGCTTTGGCGGTGATGCTTCAGTGGCTGATGCCCTTGCTGAGCTTCTTTCCAACAAACAGCGGAAGCAGACTGTTGCCGTCGGTGTAGGTGATACTCTGGTTGATCTTTCAACAAGGCTCGACAGCCTGGGCCAGGAAAAAATAGAGCTGCGGCCGGTATTAATTTCAAGCGCTGAAGGCCTTGATATCCTGCGGCACAGCACCGCGCATCTCATGGCCAAGGCAGTCCTTGATCTTTACGGCCCCAAGGTGAAAGTTGCCATCGGGCCTGCCATTGAAGACGGCTTCTACTATGATTTTGAACGGGAAACCCCATTTACCCCGGAGGACTTTGAAAGTATAGAAGCCAAGATGCAGGAAACCGTAAAAGGCGGGGTCCCCTTTACAAGAAACGTAGTCTCAAAAGCAGAGGCAATAGCGCTGTTTGAAGAGAAGGGCGAGCAGTACAAGGTTGAACTGCTCAAGGAGATAGAAGGAGATAGGGTAAGCCTTTACCAGCTTGGCGATTTTGTTGATCTGTGCCGCGGCCCCCATGTTCCAAACAGCAGCTGGCTGCAGGTTTTCAAACTGATCAAGGTTGCCGGTGCATACTGGCGTGGCGATGAGCACAATCAAATGCTGCAGCGTCTGTATGGTACAGCCTTTGATGATAAAAAAAGGCTGAAGAGATATCTCAATGATCTGGAAGAGGCCAAGAAGCGCGATCACCGCAAGCTCGGCAAGGAACTGGGGCTTTTTACAATCAGCGACCAGGTTGGCCCCGGCCTCATCCTCTGGCAGCCAAAGGGTGCATTGCTGCGCAGGCTTATAGAAGATTACTGGAAGGAAGAGCACTACAGGCATGATTATGAATTGCTCTATACCCCGCATATAGCCAAGCTTGACCTGTGGAAAACCAGCGGCCATCTCGATTTTTACAGCGAGAACATGTATTCCTCCATGGCCATTGACGATGTGCAGTACCAGTTGAAGCCGATGAACTGCCCCTTTCATATTGCCATCTACAAGTCGCAGTTGCGAAGCTATAGGGAGTTTCCGCTGCGCTGGTGTGAACTGGGCACGGTTTACCGCTATGAAAGAACAGGGGTGCTGCACGGGCTTCTGCGGGTAAGGGGATTCACCCAGGATGATGCCCATATTTTTTGCAGGCCCGACCAGCTGGAAGAGGAAATCTTTAATATTCTCGACCTTAACTTGAATATTTTGGCAACCTTCGGCTTTGATCAGTATGACATTTACCTTTCAACCCGGCCTGATAAATATGTCGGCAGCGAGGCGCACTGGCAGAAAGCAACAGATGCCCTGGAGCAGGCCTTGGAGAAGAGGGGGCTTGCATACCAGATTGACCCCGGGGAAGGGGTTTTTTACGGGCCTAAGATTGATATAAAAATTAAGGATGTCCTGGGGCGTTCCTGGCAGTGCTCCACCATCCAGGTGGACTTTAACTTGCCGGAACGCTTCGAGGTTAATTATATTGGCGAAGACGGCAGGGAACATCAGCCGATCATGATCCACAGGGCGTTGATGGGCTCTTTAGAGCGCTTCATCGGAGTGCTGATTGAAAATTATGCCGGTGCCTTTCCCGTCTGGCTGTCACCTGTGCAGGCACGCATCATGAACATTACCGACGCCCAGGCTGATTACTGTGAAAATATCTACCAGGAGCTGCGCCGATCCGGTGTCAGGATTGAGAAGGATCTGCGGAACGAGAAACTGAATTATAAAATTCGGGAAGCACAGCTGGCAAAAGTTCCATATATGCTGGTAATTGGCGATCGCGAGGCTGAATCAGGGACAGTTACTGTACGTGAGAGAAGCGGCAAGAACCTGCCTCCCATGTCAGTCAAAGATTTTGCTGCAAAGATCAAGGAGGAGTGTACGGCGGCGCTGGGGTAGATTGCAAAGGGCGCCAGGTCTGTATGTTTTTATCAATCAAGTAAGTAAGGAGGTATGGTATTAAAAGGAAAAGCAGGCAACCAGTCAGCAAACGTGAATTGAAAATCAGGATGAATGAAGATATTCGGTACGATCAGGTACGCTTGATCGGTGCTGATGGCACACAGCTGGGAGTAATGTCCAGTCGGGAAGCCCTGGAAAAAGCCTTTGAGGAAGGGCTTGATCTTGTTGAGATTTCTGACGCCTCTGATCCTCCCGTCTGCCGTATAATGAATTATGATAAATTCCGTTATGAGCAGAGTAAGAAGCAGGCCGAAGCACGAAAGAAGCAGACAGTAGTTGAGGTCAAGGAAGTAAAATTCAGACCCAAGACAGAAGAGCACGACCTGAATTTCAAGATAAAAAATATCAAGAAGTTCCTGGCTAATAAAAACAAGGTGAAAATTACCCTGCGCTTCAGGGGAAGAGAAATAGTCTATGCCCACAGCCAGGGAGTTGAAGTGCTGAACAAGATTGCCGAGGCACTCGGTGAAGATGCAACAATTGTGCAGCAGCCCACAATGGAGGGGAGGCAAATGGTCATGTTTGTCGCCCCGAAGAGTTGATGATCATATAATAAACTTTCAGTCATCAACTGAGCCTATAGATTTTTTTAGATTAGAGACGTAATACCTGTTGGCGGATTGTAAGCGAGGCTGACAACAGGTAAGGAAATATTTTTAATTCTTTTTGTTGAAAAAATAACGAAAGAATAATACGTTAATCAATATAGTTGATAATTATTATAGCGTTTAGGAGAGTGGAGTTATGCCAAAAATGAAAACAAATCGCGGTGCGGCAAAGCGTTTCAAGGCAACCGGTTCCGGGAAGATTGTGAGAAATAAAGCCTATGCCAGTCATATTCTCACCAAGAAAACCACGAAGAGAAAAAGAGGACTGAGAAAATCAGGCCTTGTTGATGACACAAACGTTAAGGGAATCAAGCGGATTTTACCTTACATGTAGTTTGTATCTATAAATTTTTAATTGATCAAACAGAAAGAGGTATATACATGGCACGTGTAACACGCGGATTTAAAGCACGCCGCAGAAGAAATAAAGTTCTTAAATTGGCCAAGGGTTTCCGGGGTGGCCGCAGCAGGCTATACAAAACAGCTACGGAAGCTGTTGACAGGGCCCTCAGTTATGCCTACCGTGACCGGAGAAACAAGAAACGAGACTTCCGTCGACTCTGGATAACCCGCATCAGTGCTGCGGCAAAACAGAATGGTACGAGCTACAGCCAGTTGATGGGTGGTTTGAAAAAGTCCGGTGTGGAATTGGACCGCAAGGTGCTTTCCAACATGGCTATACTTGATCCCAACAGTTTCTCCCAGGTTGTCAAACTTGCGGTCCAGTAAGTATCTGACCCGCTGAATACCCACGATCATGGAGCAAGAGCTACGCCAACTCCAGGCTGAAGCAGAAACGAAGCTTGCAACCCTTGATAACCCCAAGGACCTGGAAGAGATACGGGTCCGCTACCTGGGACGCAAGGGTTTATTTACAACCCTCCTGCGCCAGCTCGGTCAAGTTTCAGCAGAAGACAGGCCTCGCCTTGGTAAACTGGCCAATGAAATCAAGGAAGCACTTGAGCAGAAGTTCAATGCCAGGAAAGCCGAGTTAGCCGCCAGTGTTGCGGGAGCGGACAGACAACGGGATGATCTGAGCCTGCCGGGGCGTTTGGTGCCTTTTGGGCGTTTACACCCGGTAACCCAGATCATGGACGAGGTCTGCTCCATTTTTGTCGATCTTGGCTTTGCAGTTGCTGAAGGCCCGGACGTTGAGCTTGATTATTACAACTTTGAGGCCCTCAACATTCCGCAGCATCATCCTGCCAGGGATATGCATGATACCTTTTATATCAACGATTCCATCCTGCTGCGCACCCATACTTCTCCCATGCAGATCCGGGCCATGGAGATTGAAAAACCGCCTCTGCGGATCATAGCCCCCGGCAAGGTTTATCGCTGTGATTCAGACATAACCCACACGCCCATGTTTCACCAGGTGGAAGGTTTCCTGGTTGATCGCAAGGTTTCCTTTGCCGACCTGAAAGGTGTTCTGACCGTATTCTGTCAGAAAATGTTCGACCAGGAGGATATCAGACTGCGTTTCAGGCCAAGTTTTTTCCCGTTTACCGAACCGAGTGCAGAGGTTGACATCGGTTGTGTCATCTGCCGTGGGGAGGGCTGCCGCGTCTGCAAACAGACGGGCTGGCTCGAAATACTGGGCGCCGGCATGATTGACCCTGAAGTATTCAAAATGGTTGATTATGATCCAGAGGAATTCAGCGGCTTCGCCTTTGGGCTCGGCATGGAAAGAATAGCAATGCTCAAGTACGGCATTGATGATATCAGGTTATTTTACGAAAACGATCTGCGCTTTCTCAAGCAATTTTGAGCAATCAGTCCATAAAGATGAAGGCAGGAAGTGTGTGTTCCTGCCTAAAAATTAATTATTCCATACGCGTGTAAGTATCCATGAAATTCACCCTGAACTGGTTAAAAGAATATATTGACGTTGATCTGCCTGTTGAAGTTGTGGCGGACAAGTTGACCATGCTCGGACTTGAGGTGGATAATGTTATTGAGTTGTACCGGGACCTGGATACTATAAAGGTAGCAAGGATTGTCAATGTAAGGCCGCATCCCGATGCCGACCGCCTGACCCTGTGTGATGTTGTTCTCGACGCCGAGGAGTTCCAGGTCGTGTGTGGAGCTCCCAATGCCAGCCCCGGCCTTTTAACTGCAATTGCCTTGCCGGGCGTCACTCTGCCTTCAGGGATGAAGGTCAGGAAAGCCGCAATCCGCGGCCAGGAGTCCTCGGGTATGCTCTGTTCGGAAAAGGACCTTGGAATAAGCGAAGACCACAGCGGTATCATGGAACTGCCGGGCACAGCAAGGGCAGGGCAGTCACTGCCTGATGCACTTTCCTTGCGGGATACGCTCATAGAAGTTGACTTGACACCCAACCGGCCCGACTGCACCAGTGTTCTCGGAATTGCCAGGGAGATTGCAGGATTCACCAACCAGAAACTGAAGCAGCCGGTGAAAAATGAGCTGCCGGAATTAACCGGGGAAGAGGTTCCGTTCTCCGTTGAAGTTCTGGCCCCTGAAGACTGTCCCCGATATGGGGCAAGACTATTGAGGAATGTCAGCATCAGCCCTTCACCCTGGTGGCTGAGGAAAAGACTTCTCGCGGTTGGACTCCGGCCTATTAATAATGTAGTGGATATAACCAACCTGGTCATGCTCGAGTATGGGCAGCCGCTGCATGCCTTTGATTTTCACAGGCTGGCCGGCGGCAGGATCATTGTGCGCCGGGCCCGGGCCGGGGAGCATATTGTCACCCTGGACGGCGAAAAAAGGCAGCTTGACAAGGAAATGCTTCTTATCTGTGATGCTGAAAAGCCGGTGGCAGTCGCCGGTGTCATGGGCGGAGAGAATTCCGAGGTTATTGAATCGACCAGGGATATCCTGCTGGAGAGCGCCTGTTTTAATCCTCTCAGTGTCCGCAGGACTGCCAGGCAATTGAACCTGGGCACCGAGGCTTCCTATCGTTTTGAAAGGGGTGTGGATCCCGAAGTTTCCCCCAGGGCCATGGAAAGGGCGGTGCAGCTTCTGGTCGAGATAACCGGGGCAGAGATTGTTGCAAACGGCTATGATTGTGTGGCGGGAATCAAGCCGCGGGAGGCAATCAAACTGCGCATCAGCCGCACCAATGATATTTTGGGCCTGCAGCTTGACGCCATGGAAGTCGGCCGTTTTCTTGAAAGCATAGAGCTCGCGGTGACCGAAGCGGATGAAGATACGCTGCTGGTTACACCTCCAAGCTTCCGTGTAGACCTGGAAAGGGAAGTTGACCTCATAGAAGAGGTTGCCAGGCTGCAGGGCTATAATGAAATCCCCACAACGATGCCCATCGTGCCCATGAGTTTTCCGGAACAGCAGCCGGGCCTGGAGTTGCGGAAAAAACTGGCAGCAATGCTGGTTTCACAGGGCTTTTTCGAAGCCATAAACTACAGCTTCGTCGATGAGAATTATTTTGACCGGCTGCAGCTGCAGGGCAATGATCCAATCCGAAAGGCCGTGGCGCTTCTCAATCCTCTTTCCGAGGACCAGAAAATCATGCGCACCATGTTGTTGCCGGGTTTATTGCAGAACATTGCCAGAAATACCAGCCGTCAGAGCAACGATATACGGCTTTTTGAGATCGGCAAGGTTTTTCACCCGGTAGCGGATGAGCCCCTGCCTCAGGAGAATATGCGGCTAGCCGGTGTCATCAGCGGACGCAGGCACCCCGGGGCTCCTCTGCTGCATTTCGGCAGTACACTGGTCGATATTTACGACTGCAAGGGAACAGTGGAAGCAATCCTGCAGGAAGTACGGATTGCAAAGGGTGTCAAATTAGAGTTTAACAACAATAGCAGTGTTGTTCCCAGCTATACCGAGCCTGATTCCTGCATTGTTTGCCGAGCCGGTGACAGGCTTCTCGGTCATATAGGAAAAATTGAAACTGATGTCCTGAAAAGTTTTGGCATCAAGCAGGCTGTGTTCTTCTTTGATCTTGATCTTGACCTGATCACTGAGCATGGGCCGGAGCCGAAATCATTTACACAGCTGCCCAAATTTCCATCCGTCAACTGGGATATTGCCCTCATCGTTCCCGAAGCGGTTGCTTCCGGTGAACTGCTGACAGCCATTGACAATGCAGGTGAAGCACTTGTTGAAGCAGCGGAAATTTTTGATGTCTACCAGGGTGATGCCATTGCTGCTGGCCATAAGAGTGTCGCCATCTCTTTAACCTACCGCTCTCTTGAGCAGACCCTGGATGACAAAACCGTGAACAAGGTGCATCAACGCCTTATCATGATGCTGGAAAAACGTTTTCAGGGTAAATTACGTGAGGCAGGATAATCCATAAACTTAAATTAAAACTAGAACTAACCAAACGATGAAACGATCAAATATTACCCGCAAAGACCTGGCAAAAGCCATTAATGCGAAATTGGGTTTTTCCCAGCGCAGTGCTGAAGAAATAGTCGATACGGTTTTTTCCATCATGAAAGAGACCCTTATGAAGGGGGAATCAATCAAACTGGTCCATTTTGGCACATTGAATGTCAGAAATAAAACACCCAGAAAGGGCCGTAATCCTCGAACCGGTGATGCCATGGAGATTTGCAGCAGAAGCATGGTCAGCTTTAAGCCGAGTAAAGGGTTGCGGATGAAGATCAACACCTAGCGTAGTGGATAAAATAGCCCGCCAGAACATCAAAGAGAACGCCTTATCAGCTTCCCTTGGTCAGGGGATTATTCCTGATAAGCTTTATTTCAGGATCGGCGAGGTAAAAAAAATTACCGGTGTGGAACCCCATGTTCTCCGGTACTGGGAATCGGAATTCAAAATAATCCGGCCCCAGCGGGCATCATCGAAGCAGAGGCTATACAGGCGGGTTGATGTTGAAAATATCCTTACGATCAAAAAATTGTTGTATGAGGATGGCTATACTGTCCCGGGTGCGAGAAAGCTGCTGACAGAAAAGAAGAACGAGAAAAAAAGCAGTCCCAAACCAAGAGCTAAGGCACGCACAATGCTTGCGGAACTCAAACGGGACCTGAAGCAGCTGCAGGATTTGCTGGAAAAGAAATAAATTAATAGAGAGAATAATTGACAAAGGGTGGTGCCTTCATACATAATGGAGCCCGTTTTTGTTGATTTTTGGAATAGGTCGGGACGTAGCGCAGTCTGGTAGCGCACCTGAATGGGGTTCAGGGGGCCGGAGGTTCAAATCCTCTCGTCCCGACCAGTTATAGTAAGGGGTTGCGGTATTTCCGTAGCCCTTTTTT
>PKTW01000035.1 GCA_002868955.1 Desulfobulbaceae bacterium | reverse complement strand
GTGCCTAGGTTAAGCCTTGTTGATGGCTCCGGCTGAGCCAGCCACTTCTGACCCGGCCCTGAGGACCGGGTTTTATTGGATTAATAACCATATGAAACAACCATTCTTTAGCGTAATCATCTGTCTTCTTTCTTTTATCCTCTCTGTTACGTCCCTTTGCGGTGCTGAAGCAGGAAATGTTGAACTGCACGGCAGGATCGTCGATATCATGACGCAACCCGTTGCCGGGGCGGAGGTATATCTTTATGATAGCAAGCAGGTTAAACGGCCGGCGGATTTTATTTCACCAAAAACCGAAACAGACGGATCATATAAGCTGACAGTTCCGGCAGGTGTTTACTGGGCCGTTGCAATTCTGCGCCAGACGGGTCCCTCCTTCGGACCTCTTCAAATTGGGGACAAACATTCAGGAGAACCGCTGGTCCTTAATCTGAAAAATAAAAAGATAGAAGAAGTCGACTTTACGGTTATGGACCTGCGGGATGCAGTCCGCCATTCCCGCAAAAGAAGCGAGGAGCTTTTTGAAATACAGGGGACAATATTGGATGCACATGAGAAGCCCGTTGCCATGGCTTATGTTCTTGCTGACAACCGCAGCATGCCGGGTACTGAAATTCCCCGGTTCCTTTCAGCCTGGACCGGTATCGACGGGAATTATACCCTGTACCTGCCGGCCGGAACATTTTATCTGGGAGTATCCACTATCATGCCGCCGCCAGCCGGGGAGGAACTTTCACGGTTTGTTGAAGTTGCCGGCGATATGGGGGGCTTGGATCTTGTTTTACGTGGCCCGCATGAGTAATGCAATTTCATATACTATATTGTATTCTATGTATCTAATCCAGCAAAGCTGGAAATAAGTGCCTTAACGAAATTATTTTATGTAAAAAAACAAGAAAATAATTACTAAGGCACTAAACGGGTAGCTATCTGCTTCTATCAATCTTTTCCCGATAAGGTGATTTGATGAAAAAATGGATTATTGTACTTTTGCTTCTTTTACTGTTCGCGCCGTTTACCTGTCTGGCAGACGGTGAGGAGGCCAAAAAGGCAGGACCGGGAATCGCATCCGGCCAGGTTTTCGATGAAGCAGGCTCACCTTTGCCGGGAGGAGTGGTGTCCTTTTTTAATGCTGAAAAAGGAGTTGCGCCGCTGCTTGCCGATGTTCACAGAATTCCTGATATGGTCAGCCGTATGCACCCTGACGGCAGATTCAACGTTAAGCTCAGGCCTGGTTCCTATTATATGGGAGCCCTGATTATCACAGATCCTGGCCGCGGCCCAGGACCACCAAGAGCAGGTGAGAAATTTTATTATGCCCGTGATGACAAGGGAGACCTGCGGGAAATTGCCATTGGTACTGGAGAGGAAAAAGATTTCGGCCAGGTCGTGGTTGCACCGCCTGACACATTCCCTGCCGCCAAAAATCTTGTCACCGTTCAGGGCAGATTACTGATGGATAAGGAGGGCATTCCCTTTCCGGGCGGCGTTGTGCTTGTAAAGACAAATATGAACAAGCAGAGACCTGATTTCGTCTCGCCGCGTACTGATGAAGCCGGCAGGTACGAGATCAAGCTTCCAGCTGATACCCCTTATTTCCTCCTGGGCCGGGAGAGGGCTGTGGGGCGCCCCGTGCCGGGTACTTATATCGGCACCTATGGCAGTGAAACTCCGATAAATCTCGGGGGTGTACTGCCCATCGGAACCATGAGACCGGCCCAAGCGGCCAGCGGCATGCCGCCGCAGGTAGAGGGGGCGAACTTAGGCCCCGGCAAGGATCTTCCCAAAACGGTTATGGGCAAACCCGGTCAGACTCTCACGGGAGTTGATATAAAAATGTTCAGGACTCCTGTACCCGAAGAACAAAGAGAGAAACTCCAGGGAACTTTGGGGTTCGGTAGCAAGATGCAAGGGACAAGTGAAGAACAGCCGCAGACTACCCCGAAACCTGAAAAGGATAAATAAACGTCTGAGCTAAGACGCGCGCTGATCAAGCGCGTCGTTTTCAGCGCTTTGTTGGGCCATGACCGTGGTCCATGGCTTAATCTTTGTCAAAACACGACCCATTTTGCGCTCGGCAACTTCTGTGTCATGTGCTGCTTGTGCACGAAGCCAATATCCGTTGGAAAGTCCGAAAAATTTGCACAACCGCAAGTCGGTGTCAGCCGTGATAGAGCGTTTGCCAGCAACAATTTCACTTATGCGCTGCGCAGGAACTCCGACCTCTTTTGCCAAACGATACTGGCTGAGCCCCATGGGTTTCAGGAATTCTTCAAGAAGGATTTCTCCGGGAGTGATAGGTTTTAGCTTGCTCATAATAATCACCTCAGTGGTAATCCACGATTTCAACATCTTCAGCTCCAGCGTCAGTCCATCGAAAACAGACGCGCCATTGCTGGTTGATACGAATGCTGTATTGGCCGGCCCGGTTCCCCTTTAATGCCTCCAATCGGTTTCCAGTGGGTATTTTCAGATCTTCAAGATTTCCCGCGAT
>PKTW01000049.1 GCA_002868955.1 Desulfobulbaceae bacterium | reverse complement strand
ATGACATGGATCATTGGACTGTCGTGCTCAAACGTGAATGGTATTTCTCACTGCCCCTGGTAATCATCACGATCCTCATGATCATGGGCCGGTCTCCGGGTTATTCAGCCTTCTGGGCCACAATCTCCTGCATAGGCGTAAGTTGGGTAAGAAAAGAAACCAGGATGGGGCCCAAGGAGATATGGGAGGCCATTCTTACCGGGGCCAGGAATACCCTGATCATCGGGGCCACCCTCGGCGTAATCGGCATTATCGTGGGAACCATATCGCTTACCGGGATCGGCCTTAAGTTTTCCGATATTATAATATCGCTTGCCAACGGCAATCTTCTCCTTGCCATGGGGCTTGTGGCAATAGCATCGCTTGTTCTTGGCATGGGGGTACCGGTTACCGCTGCTTACCTGATTACCGCGGTTTTGGCAGTGCCGCCGCTGATGGAAATGGGAGTTGTTCTCATTGCGGCCCACATGATCGTCTACTGGTTCAGCCAGGATTCAAATATCACCCCGCCTGTCTGTGTTGCTGCCTATGCCGGGGCGGCAATTGCCGGGTCAGATCCGTGGAAGACCGGCTGGACTTCCTTTAAGTATGCCAAGCTGCTCTATGTCGTGCCCCTGCTTTTTGCCTTTACGCCGCAGATACTTTTTGAGGGTAAGCCTATTATTGGGCCGCAGATTGACGATGAGATCATGGGTGCGACAGTTCTTGAACTCAAGGTTGAAAAGGGACAGGATTTTAAAAAAGGACAGGAGATAGCCATGCTCCTTGACGGTGAATCCATAAAAAAGGTGATTGCTGATAAGGAAGGCAGCATAAAGGATTTTGTTGTTTCAAAGGGGCAGCGTATTGAAAGTAATACGATCATTGCGGAAACCAAGCCGTCTTCGATTATGGTGTTTTCTTCCATGTTTTCCGCGATACTTGGGACCATAGCCTTTTCTGCTCTATTCATGTTTTACCTGATTCGAAAAACAAACATTATCGAATGGCTGCTGCTGGCAGCCGGGACCTTACTTCTTTACTGGCCGACGTTTATTACCGACGGGGCAGGGCTGGTTGTTGTGGCCCTGGTTATTATCATGCAGAAGGCCCGCAATAAAAAAGACCTGCAGCTCCAGCCCGCATGAAGTTTAATTTTATCAGGAGAGGGATTACATGAACCTGTTGCCGGATATTAAAAAAATTCTTTACTGCACGAGGATTGGACCCAATTCAGCATATATCTACCGTCATGCCATGGCCCTGGCTGAAAAGTTTGATGCCGCCATTACTGTACTGCATGTCATGGAAACCCTGACGCCGGATCAGGAGGCAAGAATAAATGGCTATATCGGCCCGGATTCCATTCATGATGTTGTGGAGCATGAAGAAAAGGATGCCCTGGTCAGGATCAAACAGCATCTTAACAGTTTCTGTTCGCGATTGGGGGAAGAAAACAGCTGCAGCCTGCGCGTTGAAAAAATTCTCGTTGCTGAAAGTTCTTCACCGGCAGATGAGATTGTCAAGCAATCTGTAACCATGGGGGCTGATGTTATTGTCATAGGGGCCCATGCACATTCTTCCATCATGGAAACCTTGCTGGGTTCGACAACCCAAAAGGTTATCCGGAAATCAGCCATTCCTGTCCTTGTTGTCCAGGTTCCGGCCGGTGAGCAGGAATTTACCTCAGCCGGAATTTGATTCTCAGTACGAACTGTCACGCAAAACTGAATTCTTTAAAATAAGCTCCCTGAAACCATCACGTGATAGTCAAGGGAGCTTCCTGTCTTATAATCCAGCATACGATCCCGCCTTTTTTTATCAATAATTTAATAATTTTGTTGCCCCCTGCTCCCGGTGGAGTTTACATTGTCATGTATACAATTAAAATTGTTTCTCCTGAGATAAAAGACAGGGGAACGGTTGTTCCAGTTAACCCGAATACGGAGGATGTTGCTATGAGCGAGGCGAAGGCATGTAAAAGCTGCGGTATGAACCTGCCCGGAGATTTTTCTGGTGATATTTGTCCTGGCTGTGGATTGACGTACTGGAAATGCGGCAACTGCGGTTTTCTGGTTACGGCCCCTGTCGGACCGGATACCTGTCCAAGCTGCAAGGAAAAGTGCGAGTTTAAAAATGTTACCTGCTACACTCCGGAATGCGGCGGCCCTGGAAATATTGATCCCCGGCTCTAAACTTCAGCGGCATAAGGAAAGGAGTGCCAACTGAGAAACAAGGTTATTCTTGTCTTTCTGCCTCTATTTTTTGCGATTCTTTTTACTGAAGGGTGCCAGAAAGCCTATTACAGCACCATGGAAAAATCCATTGGTGAGGCAAATTCGTTCATCAGAACAATGCTTGAAGAGTAGGAGATATTGCCATGGATATTCTGCTTACCGAGCTTGAATTTTCCTGCCGCCCCGGGTCGTGTTTCTAACAGTGGGTCTGAATTTGCATTTCTGGGTCAATATACTCCTCACTATTCTGGGATTTATTCCGGGCATGATCCATACAGTCCGGATTATTGTCAAAAAGAAAGAGAATCAGGATTGTTTTATTTCAGCTGAATATTTTAACTACCAGCATCAGGAATGAAAGAGTATGGCACTTTTTTTAGTTCAGCACGGTAAGAGTTTGCCAAAAGAAAAGGACCCGGACCAGGGCCTTTCCAAGGAAGGTTTTGCAGAAACCCAGACCATGGCTACACTGGCTGCAGAAAACAATATCCAGGTTATGCGCATTATTCACAGCGGCAAGAAAAGGGCCCTGCAGACCGCCGAGAGCTTTGTGAAAGCCCTTGAGCCCGAAGCTGGGATGAGCAAAGGGGCCGGCCTTGCCCCGCTGGATAATGTCGCCAAATTCGCCTCGACACTCAGCAATGAAGAAAACATAATGGTTGTGGGGCATCTGCCTTTCCTAGAGAAACTTTTGTCTTTCCTGGTTGTCGGGTCGCCGGACAGACCGGTCATCAAGTTTCAAAACAGCTCCATCATCTGCCTGGACATAGACGATGTGGCAGGCCATTGGTTTATCCGCTGGGCGCTTTTCCCACGCCTTGATTAGAAAGGGGCATAAGGAGTACAATGGCGGATGCTATTCCCAAAAATCTTTTTGTTCCTGAAGGCCGGCAGGTAACTGCAGTCGGCCTGGGCGGGGAGGGTATACTACGGACAAGCGGCCGCACTTCCCATGCCCACAGAGTAATACAGGAAGCCCTGGCGCAAGGGTTAACATACTTTGATTCTGCACCAGCTTACCAGGATAGTGAACTCTACCTGGGCTCCATCTGGAAGGAAAACCCGTCCGTCAGGCAGAAGATTTTCCAGGCCAGCAAGACAGGAAAGAGAGATAAAAAAGGCGCCCAAGCTGACCTGGAGAAAACCCTGAGCCGTTTGCATACCGATTATCTCGATCTGTGGCAGATCCATGACATAAGGAGTAAAGGGGATTTTGATGCTATCAGCGGACCGGATGGCGCTTTGGAAGCCTTTGTCGGGGCAAAGAGGGCTGGAAAAGTTCGAAATATAGGCGTAACCGGGCACCATGACCCCGATATTCTGGCCAGGGCCGTGAAGGAGTGGCCTGTTGATGCTGTCATGATGCCGGTAAATCCGGTGGAAGAATTATTAGGCGGATTTCTCACAACGACACTTGCCGAGGCACGACAAAAAAAAATCGCGGTGATCGGCATGAAGATTTTAGGCGCCTCGCACTATATATTACCCAAGTTTAAGATATCAGCCGATCTCCTGATCCGATATGCACTCTCGCACGGAATCACGGTGGGGATAGTCGGCTGCTCTGCACCGGATGAAGTTCAGACACTGGCCAGAGCCGGGATCGGCAGTAAAGTAATTTCCATACTTGAGAAGGAACGTATTTTAAATGTATACAGACCATATTCCCGAAAACTTGCTTTTTATCGGGGAGTAATATGATTTATCATGAATTGTGGAGCAGTTACTTTTAATAAGGAGCTGTTATGAAAAAAAACAGAACGGCAATATTTGCCTTTAAGGGCAATCCCATCTGCTTTGTACACGTGCTTTTAAACGCCATTGACCTGCACGAAAAGAAAGCAGAGGTAAAAATAATCCTGGAAGGGGAGGCAACAAAGCTCATCGCTGAGCTCCGCAAATCAGAGCATTCTTTGCATGTCCTTTATGAAAAGGCAAAAGAGCTGAACCTCATCGATGCGGTCTGCCGTGCCTGTGCCATGAAGATGGGGGTGCTTGAAGTTGCTGAAACAGAGGGATTCAGGATTGCAGATGACATGAAAGGCCATGCCGGTATGGCCCCCTACCTTGCGCAAGGCTATGAAATTATCACGCTCTGATACGTTCCTTCATTTTTTGTGTAAGTATTTCCTGCTGCACGTGATTCTATTGATGTCGTTGGCTGCCTGCTCCCCCAAAGAGAATTCTCCAGCAGTTCTGGTACGCCAGGGATGGGTGAGCGATTATGCAGGTAAACTGCAGCCGGCGGATAAATCACGAATATCTGCGACCCTTGA
The DNA here is from genome assembly GCA_002868955.1 of Desulfobulbaceae bacterium. Classification (GTDB taxonomy): domain Bacteria; phylum Desulfobacterota; class Desulfobulbia; order Desulfobulbales; family BM004; genus BM004. The sequence goes on along the minus strand of PKTW01000049.1, from coordinate 11,385 downwards.
AGCGTATGAAAAAGAAACCTGTCATCAGATTTTTCTGCTGATCATCCCATCTCTTGCCGGGGAAAATATCGTTGAGTTTTCCCAAAGGACTGCATCGGCCTGGGAGATTGGTCAACCTGGTTTTGGCAACGGTTTTCTGGTCAGCATTGCGCTGGATGAAGGAACGGTGCGTATGGAGACTGGTTCAGCCTTTGAGTGGTTCATCCAGAATGGCACCGCGGATAAAATTCTGCAGGAAGAAATGTTTCCTTTATTCCGACAGGACAAATTCGTCGAAGGGCTAGAGCGCGGCCTGGAGGAAATTATGATTGCTGGCCGTCTTAAGCCAATTCCCGAGAATCATAAACCTGACATCTGCCGTCATTAAATATACGTATCATGGAGCAGGCTCACGGTAAATACGTTGCCTTTGGCAGCAGACTGGTTGGTGTGCCGGAGGTCGAAACCCTCGGGGTAAAACCTAATTTTCATGACTATACGCCGCTGGAGCAGCAACAAATATATGATTCCAGTGCCATTTTATATCCCACCCTCAATTACTCCCAATTATTTACTACCATGGGGAAAAGAATTTTCCCCAGCCTTGAAACGTATCTTTATGCTGATGAAAAGATGAAACAGACTACACTGTTCAACATGCTTTCCATTCCGCACCCCAAAACCAGGTTTTATCTGCAGCGGGAATTTTCCCGGATCCAGGAGGACTTTGCCTTTCCTTTTATTGCCAAGATACCCAGGGCATCAGCCCGGGGCAGGGGGGTGTTTAAGATTAACAGCTCTGCGGAACTGGAGTGCTATCTGCTGAAAACAAAGATTGCCTATATTCAGGAATATATTCCCCATGAAAAGGATCTGCGGGTAGTCCTGATCAACTATGAACCGGTGTTAGCCTATTGGCGTAAACGAACTTCTGAAGATTTCAGAACAAATCTGCACCAGGGCGGCGAGATTGAATTCAATGACATACCCCATGAAGCTATTCCCATGGTGCAGGATTTTGCCCGGCGGTGCAACTTCAATGATGTTGGGCTTGATCTGCTTGAATACAATGGGAACTGGTACCTGCTTGAGGCGAACATGCAGTATGGGCGCGAGGGCTTTAAGAGAAAAAATATGGTTCTGAAGGAAGTTATTCGTCAGAAACTTTTAGAAGGGTCCCTTCTGGACTGAATGTCAGAGTTCTTCTGCAGCAGACATTTTGCCTCCAAACGGCGATTGATTGCAGGTCCTGTAAAAAGCCGGAACCGGGACGGTATGATAATTGTGATTGCCTTATTTCATTACGCGAAATCATGCATTCAAGGGGCATGAATAGTGGCCTATGGTTTTCTTGCTGACCTCGTTGCAATAGTGCATTTCTGCTTTGTGCTCTTCGTGATGCTGGGAGGATTTATTGTTCTCTGGAAGCCTTGCATGGCCTGGTATCATATTCCCGCAGTTATCTGGGCGGCAAGCATAGAGTTTCTGGGTTGCATCTGCCCCTTGACCCCCCTGGAGAATATGCTGCGGGCCATCGGGGGTAAGGCTGGATATGCAACGGGGTTTGTCGAGCATTATATAATGCCGCTTCTCTATCCGGAAGCACTTACCCGGAAGATGCAAATAGGGCTCGGCATAATAGTACTGGGAGTTAATACCGTTGTATATCTGACCCTCTGGCAAAGAAAACGAAAAGCCGGAAAGGGTAATGAGTAGCTAAAGTACAGGAGCATACTATGCACAGCTGGTTTTTCTGGACAATATTGGCCATGGTCACATTTGGTGCCTGGGGGTTCTTTCCAAAACTAGCAGTCAATTATATCAACCCTCAAAGTGCTTTAATCTTCCAGGTGATAGGCGGCCTGCTTGTAGGGTTCGTTGGGCTGGCCATGCTCAACTTCAAACCTGAAACCCACCCCATGGGTATTTTATATGCCATCTTAACAGGTATTACGGGTGTGCTGGGCACACTTTTCTATTATTTTGCAGCCAGCAGGGGGCAGATATCAATTGTGGTCAGCCTCACTGCCCTCTACCCCCTTATTACCATTATGCTGGCTATTGTTTTTCTGCATGAGACCCTTATTTTTAAACAGGTGCTTGGTCTCTGCTTTGCCGTTGCAGCCATTGTTCTGCTTGCAGGCTAACAGCGTATCCGGCAAAATTATAAAGAAAAATTCCAGCCAAAGAGTAAAAATGTCTTTGCATTGTACTTTATTATTAATACCTTTTAAAAAGGTATAATTCTGTTAAGGAGGGACAATATGGCCGGCAGAAGAATATTTTTGGTGTGCACAGTTGTGACCTTTTTTGTTGTGACAGGCTGTGCCACATTCAAACAGTCAACAATGCAGGTTGATCCCGGATCGGTTTTGCCGGGAACTAAAGTAACTCGTGGGGGTATGGAAACCGGCCTGCTGGGAACCCCCATTGCAATCGGGATGAAACTGCCGGAAACCGACTTGATTGATGCCATGAGCATGGAGGAGATTGACCTGTCTAAACTGCAGGGGAAGGTTTTGTTCTTAAGTTTGGTGCCATCAATAGATACTAAGGTTTGCGAGGCTCAGACGCATCTTTTGGGCGAAGAGGGAGACAGGATTTCTCCAGAAGTCCTAAGGATCACCATCAGCCGAGATACTCCCTTTGCTCAGAAAAGATTTGCTGCAGAGGCAAAATTGACGGATATAAAGTTTTTGTCCGATTATAAGGAAGGCGTTTTTGGGCGTTCTCTTGGTTTACTAATGGATGGGCCCAGGTTGCTGGCCCGTTCGGTCATCCTGGTTGACAGGCAGGGTATTGTGCGTCATATCCAGGTTGTGCCGGAAGTCTCGAATCTTCCTGATATGGAAAAAGCCTTTGATATAGTTAATGAACTCGTGCAGGAATAACTAAAACCTAACTGGAGGAGAACAATGGCTGAAGATGTAAAAAGTGAAGAAAAGCAAGCTGAAAAACCCCTGGAGAAGATGACCGTTGTTGAACTTCGCGAGGTTGCCAAGGAGGAAATCCCAGGCATAATCGGTGTGACCGGCATGAAGAAGGACCAGTTGCTGGAAGCTATCAAGGAAGCCAGAGGTATACAGGAGGAAACCCCGGCCAAGAAAAAGAAAAAGAAAACAGCCGGACCGAAGAAGAATATGACCGGCAAAGATATGAAGCAGGAAATTGTCAGGCTTCGTGCTGAGAGAGAAAAACTGCGTCAGGAGAACGACAAAAAGAAACTTGAAATAATCCGCCGTCGTATTAACAGGCTGAAGAAAATGACAAGAAGAGTGGCCTAGAACCTTGTGATTCATTTCATTATCGGCACATAAACCTGCCGACCATTGTCGTCCTGTAAAACGAATGACGAGTATCAGCTTCAATAATTGCTGATGATTGACAGACAGGCAGACAGCGTGCCCGGCAAAGAAGGTACCTATAAGCAAAAGATGAAGGAAAAGAAGGAATACAATTCTTTCCTGGCTCAATGTAAATCGGTGGGGTGTTTTTATGGGCAGCAGAAAGACCGATCACCATCTTAAAAGGAAAAAAGAAACTCACGCCAAGGTAAGTACAGAGAAGAACGGGTATGTTTCTGCAAAACAAGCTCTGAAGAAAAGGCTGGAAATTGTTCTCAAATGTGATACATCCGGCTGTGCCGAAGCGATCATTTCAGCCATCATCTCCTTAACCCTGCCTGATGCGGAAATTAATATCATCAGTTCAGGTCTTGGTGCTATCAACAAATCAGATATCTTCATGGCTGAGACAGGCAGCCGGTTGATTATCGGTTTTAATGTCGGGCTTATGCCCCATATTGACCAGATAGTGTCTGAACATACAGTTGAAATCCGTCTCTTTGACGTTATTTATAAGCTGCTGGAGGACATAGAGTCAATTGCCAGAAGCCTTGTCCCACAGGAAGCATCCGAAAAGATAATCGGATCTGCCAGGGTCATTGCTCTTTTTAAAAGCAGCCGCAAGGGGATCATCCTTGGTTGTGAAGTTCTGGTAGGTAAGCTGATGTTGGGGCACTCATTCCGGATTCTGGGTGCCATGGGCCCAATATATACAGGGAAGATCGAGTCCCTGCATATTGAAAAGGATGCGGTCAGGGAAGCTGTAAAAGGTCAGCAGGTTGGCCTGAAGATAAAAAATTTTAATAAGGCTAAATTGGGTGACCTGGTTGAGACCTTTCAATCAACTTCAGATCATTATGCAAAGCCCTGGCAGCCGCAGGGCAAAATTTTCTATCCGTAAGCTTTGTATTGAGGGGTCAAATCTTTATCCTTGACACCAAAAGAAATAACCTTTTACACATGAATTGGGTAAGGCTTGTATAATTGTCAAGGATAAAGATTTGACCCCTTTACAGGGAATGATTAGACTGACAATGCAAATATCATAAACCCCCAGGACTCTTTTTCCCTTGCAACAGCCATGGCCCAGGAAGCAGAATCGCAAGCAGAATTGGATAGTGTCAAGGCAGAGATCAAAAAGGTATCTGATACCTTCGTATTCTCAGTCCGAGACATTGTGCTGCATTTTCAAACACTCATTTCTGCCCGGGCCTCAAGAATGCTCATGGAGGCTCCGGGGCTGTATTACCCTGATATGGACCTGTATGTGATTTCCAGGTCAGGGATGAACCGCGGGCACGGGTCCATGTATGAAATATTTTATCATTTCTTCCCGGTTGAGAAGGCGATCTGCTATGGTTTTGTCCTGTACCCGGAAAGTTTTGTCAGGACCTGCCTTGACAAAATATTGCGCAAGACAACAAAGAATATAACACCGCAACTGCGGATATCCATGGAGAATGTCTTTAACCGCAAACATCACAAGAAAATAAATCTTGTGGATTCTGCAATTGAAAAAGATCTCATCATGAGACTCAAAAATGACCTGAGCAGACACTAGAAGAACTTAGGGGATGGTGCTGCCAACTTTGCAAGATGGAAATGTCCAAGGAAGTCCTAATAACAAACAATAATAGCAGGAAATATACAAGACCTAGCGAACGCACGGCGCTTTTTATTCTGGGTATAGTGGGTTTTATCAAGGGCATTTTTACCTCCTCAGCCACAGTTATCCCCCGCGGTCGGGTGTTTCAACATCAAGGGAATTACTTGTCAGCAGAGCAGGAGATACGGTATCCCCGTATTCTCCTGGTAGAGGACAATCCTAATAACGCCCGGGAATTTCTTGAGGTTATAAAGAATTATTATGTTTTCGGTTCCGTAAAGATTCTTGTCGCCTATGCCTATGATGCGGCAGTAACTTTCTTTGATAACGAAGACATCAATCTGGTCATCATGGATGCAGATCTGGAAGATCAAGAGGGTGACGGAGCAGCCCTGACCCGCAAGTTTCTTGATGAGAGGCCTGAAACGATTATTCTGGCAAACAGCAGCAGCAGAATTTCAAACATGAAGCTCACCGGCTTCGGAGCTATCGCAAGCCTCGAAAAAAGTACGGAAAAATTCAAAGGCTGGCTTCTGTTAAACGATCCCGCAGGTACTTCTGGTTGATAGTATATTTAAAAAGGGTTTGTTAAATGAATATTTTGTATGATATATTTCATTTTCTCTAAAAGCTGAAAGCGGTGATATGCAAAAGATGGGTGCAGTTGGTGTATGCAGCTGGTAGTGATGAGGATACGAACCCCATACTACAGTGAATCAGAAGGCTTGGCTGCACATTGCACATTGTCCGCGACCAAATCTTTTCGTAAGTATTATATAAGCAAATAAAGCGAACCAATGTTAAATTTTATCAAGCAGACATTAATAAGCCGGGTCCAGGAACCTTCTGCTACATCTGCGAACAGGGCAGAACGAACCCGGATTGCCGCCAGCGTCATCCTCCTGGAGGCAGCACATGCTGACCACGAATGCACCGATGAGGAACTGGACCACATCATTGGCACACTGCGTTCCGATTTTAACCTGTCCAAGAAACATGCTGAGGATCTGCTTGAACTGGCCCATCGTGAGCGGAGCCAGGCGGTTGATCTTTTTGAATTCACCAATCATATTAATAATGAATTCAGCAAAGAGGAAAAGATAGCGGTGCTTGAGGCAGTCTGGCGCATTATCCACAGTGATGGACAACTGGAAAAACACGAAGATTATTTTGCCCGCAAGCTGACCCATCTCCTCCGGCTTAGCCATAAGGAGATGATAGATGCCAAGCTAAAAGCCAGGACACAGATACAGTAATTTTTTTAATGTATTACAGCTGACGTTCATAACAAAGAGGTGGTCAATGGAAGCGAAAAAAGTTCTGGTCAAAGAAGGAGATGTCGCCATCATAACCTGTCCATTCTGCCGTAAAACAAAAAAGCAATCCGTGGCACCGTTCAAGGAAAAAAGGAAGCGTGAACTGCGCATTAAATGCAGCTGTGAAAAAATATTCAGCATCTGTCTTGAATGCAGGAAACATCAGAGAAAATACGTAAAGCTCCTGGGCAAAAGCATTAATCTTTCACAGCACAGAAAAAGCCGGGATATAATCCTAATCAATATTTCTTTGGGGGGGATAGGTTTTAATCCCATGAAAATGTATGAGATCCGAAAAGATGATCGACTGCAGGTTTCATTTTCCCTCGATGATAGTAATAACACACCCATAGAAACTACTGCTACAGTCAGGGCAGTTAGCAAAAACTATGTAGGTTGTGAATTCAATACCACAGAAAGCTTTAAACCCACACTCGGGTTTTATCTCCTCGGTTAGCATGGAAAAACTTTGAAGGATTTGATTGAGCAGGTAAAACATTTCCGCCGGGAAAGGGACTGGGACCAGTACCATTCCCCGAAAAATCTGGTTATGGCCCTGGTCGTTGAAGTAAGTGAGTTGGCCGAGCACTTCCAGTGGTTGACTGAGAAGCAAAGCAGTAGTCTCCCGCCTGACAAATTGGCGGAGGTGCAGGAAGAGATTGGTGATGTCTTGATCTACCTGGCTAATCTTTGCGATAAGCTTGGCATTGACCCCCTCGCAGCAGCGCATGATAAACTGCGGAAAAACAGGCTTAAATATCCAGCCGCAAAGGTCCACGGCAAGTCAGATAAGTACACTGAATATAAATAAACAATTTTTGCTGCCGAAGAAAGAAGCGAACTCCTGTGTTTTTTCGTATTTCAAACAGTGGTTGGAGGCTGGAAAACTATTGTGTGCACCAGATTTCTTTATTGTGAAACAAATGATTTGCATAAACGGTCAACATGTTTGAGCAGGGTGGGTATTCTTCCTTTTCCGTGCATGCTTTTGATGAAAAATTTTGCCCTATCCTCATTAATTCCATCTGCGGTTATATAAAGAGGGTTCCGGCTTTTGCCGCGCAGCAATTCGCAGGACTTCGGCGTATCTTTGAAAGGTGTTTTAGCTACGCCGATTACAGCAACTTTTTGTTCCAGCAGTTCTCGCAGGTGTTTGCCAAGGCCTGGTTGCCTGGCCCTGCCGAGATAGACAAATCCGTCAATGAGAATGCAGTCGAGCGTTTCAGGCACATGTCGCAGGAGTTCGGCTATACATGGTAATTCTCTGCGGTAAAATTGTCCCGGCATATAAGTATCGGGGATAGAGCAGGACATCACCACATCCTTCAAGGGGTTTTCATCTGTCCAGTCGTGGAACAAAACACCCCCAACTATAGCCGCTTTTTTTGTGTAGGCAACATCAACTGCGAGGTTCATGACAAAATTCTGTAACAAATATGGTATATTTTACTAAGCTTCTACGGCTGACATGTCTCATCAAAAAGATATTGTAAGGGAATGCCGTCCAAAAGCTTACCAAATTTCAATAGCTCTATCTTTATAAATGATCTTTAACAGCCTCTATAGGCACTTCTTCTCTGTATCAAAAGCGCTACTGCTACTGGCTCGAAAGTCAACATATCCACTGGCAATCTTAACTCGTTTTGGTTAAATGAAAAGTCAAGATTGTGGAGAGTAATACATAGTTTTTGTTGACAGGATGTACAGATATTCATTATTGGTAAATTTATGCAACGAGTTGGGGGCGGATTCAAAGAACCGCACCGAATTTTTTGCGCGGGCGAAAAAGGAATACCTATCACCGACTTCAAATCACATTCACATTCTGGTGCAGGATGACAGTGCATGAGACATGTCATCCTAAAATTAATGCAACTGGTTGCCGGTCGGAGATTACTAATACCTAACCCAGGTTATCCTGGAAATGGAGGCAAACATGTTAAATTTTCTTGTTGACCAAGAAAAATGCACAAAATGCGAAGATTGTATCAAAGACTGTCCTGTTGGAATTATTGCATTTTCTCCAGAATACCCTGACATTATCGAGGGTAAAGAAGATGAATGCATCAGTTGCCAACACTGTTTTACAATTTGTGAACCCGGGGCAATAAGTATATTCGGTCTTAACCCTGATGAAAGTATGCCGCTAAAGGGCAACCTGCCAAATGGCAAACAGATGGAATGCCTGATAAAAGGTCGTCGCTCAATTCGACATTATGAAATGGAACCTGTAGATTCTAACACTATCTCACATCTCCTCAAGGTAGTTGCCAATGGTCCAACTAGTATGAACGATCAATTGTTGTTTACCGTGATTGAGGACCAAGAGACAATGAAGAAGGTTCGTGATGACGTTATGGAGGGGATTAGAGAGGCAATAGTAACAAGTAATTTGCCTCCCGGGTCTGAGTTTTTCGACAGCATCTTAAATGCATGGGATAACGGACAAGATGTTGTCTTTCGTCATGCACCTCATATACTTATTGTCTCTTCACCAGATTACGTTCCTTCTCCCGAACCAGACGCGGTTATCGCACTGAGTTATTTTGAACTTCTGGCGCAAAGTGTTGGGCTTGGAACAACATGGTGTAACTTGGCGGAATGGGCAGTAGCCTCCATTATCCCAGACATGAAAAGGAAATTAAATATTCCCGACTCGCATATTATTGGCTACATAATGCTCTTCGGTAAGCCTGCAGTTACCTATTACCGCACGGTTCAACGAAACAATGTCAAACTCAATCGAGTTGTTTGGACCGATTAACTTATGGTGCTCAGAAATAAGGCATTGTTGCTGATTCTTTTTGGAAGGAAGAATGAGACTTGACTACTTATTCTTTGAAACAAAACAAGAAGGTTTGATTCAGATGAATACAAATACACATCTCAACGCAGGAGCAAGGGAGCCCGGAAGAATTTCCAGGTATTTACCGCAACGAGATGAAAATTGTCAGTTTTATCAATGAAGTTGATGTCATCCGTAAAATCCTGGAGCATCTTGGGTTGTGGGAAGACGAGACACTCCCTGAACGCGCCCCCTCCTGATTTAATTGCCGAAAAGAATTACGAGCCGTATGACGACGGCTGGCCGCAGTATGAAGAGCCGTCTGTCACGATACATTGAGTCAAATTTTGTATTACAAAACTCAAGATTATGGCAAGATATATTTATATAAAACAGGTCGTCGTCATCGCAAGCGAGCACTAAGGCCAGTTATACCCCCCTGAATGATATGGTGCGGACTATTTGCTTGGACTTATGGTTCTTGACTTGGCATGTAAAGAAATTTACATTAATTCACGAAGCAAATAATACTGTCTTTTTTTGTGGGGGTGAAAAATGCCCAAGAAATACATGATGATAATTAGTCATTCCACTGATGACCCCCATATGGCAAGTATTTCCATGGGGCTAGCATCCTGTCTTGTTCTAGAAGGAGCCAATGTTGCTTTATTCTTCATGTCAAAGGGATCGAAATTAGTCCAGAAAGGTGTAGCGGAAACCATCTTAGTTGAGGAAAATATAGCTCCAACTAAAGATTCTCTTTCAATAATTATTAAGGGGGGTGCTCAATTGTATGTCTGCAAAATTGACTTAAAGAAATTTGGCATACCCGAAGGCGAATTGCTTGATGGTGTACAAATTGTCGACCTGATGGACGTATCTGCCCTTATGTTGGAGAGGGAGACCGTTAAGTGCTAAAAGTATGCTTTCAGTTAAGCGGATAATTGCAACTTGTGTTGACTTTTCTACCAAAACTACATGTGTTCTCCTGTTTTGTGGTCAGGAAATATATAATTCGCGAAAAGAAAGGGAACCTGTATCTTTTGTCATCGGCTCTGACAAGGTCCTGCAAGGCTGGAATGAGGGTGTAATCGGTATGAAGGCCGGGGGAACGAGATTGTTACGTATCCCTCCGGAATTGGGCTACGTTGAAAAGGCTGTTGAGGATGTGGTGCCGTCGGATTCTTACCTGCAGTTCATCATTGAACTGTTTGAAGTGAAATAGTTTTATTTTATCATAATAGGTAAACACAATGCAGGGGCAGCGACACCCCTGCATTTTTGTTTTAGAGTAATTATATCTGCTTTATATTTGCACCGTCAATCAGATCTTATAGTTGCTTAAAGCATTGAATTAAGCCTGACAAAAGAAATTGCTTTTGTATTAAGCAGATATGTGTATATAGATGATATTGATAATGGTTTGAAGTTTAATTCACTATCAAACAGATTTTATGCGGCTCCCATGAAAAAACTAGTTCTGTTGATGTTTGTTTTTCTAGCACTTAGTGGATGTGCTGTTCCAAAATATAATTATTCGCCATTGACTACAGATATTAGTGAACCACCCTTAATAGCAGCACCGGTATATTTGGAAGTTGATATCGTTGATTACCAGTATGAAAAGTCTTTAGATGGCCAAGCAATAATTGGAGTGATGCCAAGAGTTGTATTGTCTGCCGTTGATGGGGATGGAATTCCAGTAACCAATGTCAAAATATGTGGGCAATGGTTTGATTATGATATTCCTGCTAACTCTTATTACTGTCGTCAGACAGATAGTAACGGACAGATCTTTTTCGTGTATCGGGCAAGATTTGACAACTCATATGATGTCGCAACCTGGCATGCATCTATGGTGGATCTATCTGCGTTCGATATTTATTTCAAAGTGCTGGATATGATCAAGCCCGGGTATGAATTTGAAGATTCTTACGGGCCTATAACTGTATTAAATCGCAGACCATGCAGGTATTTTTAGATACACACAATATCGACTACAAACTACAAAGCTCTGATGCCAAGCTAGAAACAGCAGATATAGCAAAGGAAGCAGAAGGCTATACAGTTCATGTTACATGTTCAAATGTATGTTAGTCGGCGTTACCTTTTCGGCAAGGCAATTTTTAAAAATTTGTAACAGCAGCAGCACTCTTAAGTTTATTAACTTTTGCAGGTATTCAGACGGTATCCGCCCATGGCGGCAGATACTTCGGCAACAACAATTACGGACCGGGTTATTGCGGCAACTATGACGCAGATAGTCAGGGCTTATCGGAAAAAGACCAGGCAGCACTTGAAAAATTCAGAGATGACACACGTGCGACCCGTAAAGAAATTGTTGTTAAGAGAAGT
>PKTW01000117.1 GCA_002868955.1 Desulfobulbaceae bacterium | reverse complement strand
GGGCGATTAGGTATAGAGAGACATATTCCAGGATGGGAAACATTTTTGAACGTTGTTACTGAATGCCAGGCATTGAAGGTATAATTCCCCCCCTGCAGCGGCTTGCGCATGCACAGCGCAGCGTTTTTTTTTTATATATGAACAGTATTAAGTAAAGGCGCCAGCAAATTTTACTGCTGGTAAGCACCCTTGCAGGATTCTTCTTTTAGTACATCCTTGGGGAATATAAACTTCGAATTCGAGCCGCATGGAAAGCGGGCGCTGAACAAGATCATGACAGGAAATGTTCATCAAATAAAAGAACAGGGAGACGTTAACCATGTCTACTCTGATGACGTCGAACACCTCACCCTCGGCGAAAGGGAAATACTTCTGGTGGGTACAGCGCATGTGTCACGGGGATCAGTTGACCTGGTACGGCAAGTGATTGCCGCCGAGAAGCCCGATTGTGTATGTGTAGAACTTGATGACAAACGCTATGAGGCGCTTTCCGGTAGAAAACGCTGGGAATCCCTTGACCTGAAAGAAATAATCAGGAACAAGCAGTTGTCTACCTTGCTTGTCAACCTGATCCTTTCCTCCTACCAGAAGAAACTGGGTATGCAGCTGGGAGTCATGCCGGGAGCAGAACTCTTGGAAGCCGTCCGCGAGGCTGATAAACATTCCATTCCGGTCGCGTTATGTGACCGGGATGTCAGGGTAACGCTGCGCCGGGCCTGGCATGAAACTTCTTTCTTTAAAAAAGGGTATCTGCTGGTTACCCTTCTGCTGAGTCTTTTTGACAAGACTGAAATCACCGAGGAAAAACTTGAGGAACTCAAAAAAAAGGATGTATTGTCAGAGTTGATGTCCGAGTTGGGTGCGGCTATGCCTGAGTTGAAAAAGGTGCTGATAGACGAACGGGACATATACCTGGCGGAAAAAATCAAGATGTCATCCGGAAGGAAACTGGTGGCAGTTGTCGGAGCCGGGCATGTGGAGGGTATCAAAAAAAGGATAGGGGAAGACCATAGCAGTGTTATGCACTCAATCAGTACCTTTCCCCCGGTCTCTTCTTCATTGAAAGCCCTGGGCTGGGCTATTCCTTTGCTGATAATCGGCTCGCTCATCGCTATAGGCCTTCAAAAAGGCGGGACCGCTGCCGGAGCCAATCTGCTCTACTGGGTCCTGGCCAATGGTATTCCCTCGGCCATTGGCGCCATGCTGGCCTGGGCTCATCCGCTAACCATAGCCAGTGCCTTTGCTGCTGCCCCTGTAACCAGCCTGACCCCTGTCATTGGCGCCGGTTATGTTACAGCCTTTGTGCAGGTTCTGGTAAGGCCTCCGGTAGTGCGGGAGTTTGAGACAGTAACCGAGGATATGGGCACATTTGCCGGCTGGTGGAAAAATAAACTTTTGCGCGTATTTCTAGCGTTTCTGTTGCCGGGCTTTGGAAGTATGATCGGTACCTGGATTGGTGGCGTTGAAATCATTTCAAACCTGATACAGCCATGATAAATCTCGCGGTCGGCAACAGGGCAAAGTAGCAGCATAAATTTACAGGAGAAAAACCGGTCCAGCGCATGCTTCTAGGGAGATGGACAGATATTCATCAGAAAATTACGAAATCATTTAACATACATCGGGGCATGGAATCAGCCTTGCAAGAACAATGAAGGAAAAAGACTTTAAGAAATTTATGAAAACAAAGCTGGAACACAAAAAACGGACAGGCAAACAGATGCGTTACCTGAGAAGCCTGGGACATCATTTAAAGCCCCTTGTCATGCTGGGCCGTGACGGAATAACCGACAATGTCATCAATGCTGCGGATGCAGTGCTTGGCGCCCATGAATTGATAAAGGTAAAGATAGGCAATGGTTGCCTTCTGGAGCGGATGGAGGCAGCTGAAGTCATAGCTCAGAGGACCGGCTCCGAAATAGTCCAGGTTATAGGCAAAACCTTCCTGGTTTTCCGGGAGAACCCTGATCGGAAGGATGAGCACAGGATCAAGTTGCCGGCATAAGCGTTATCCCATCAGATGATACAGTCAGAAGGGACTGCATCATCTGATTGATGAATGCAAGTTGCAGGTCAGGGAAAATTTCTATGGCGCGGGACACCATTTTCGATACGAAAGCAACAACGGCAGAGAAGTTTGAATTCAATGAACGGGTCGCCGAGGTTTTTGACGATATGCTTGACCGTTCAGTCCCTTTCTATAAACAGGTCATTGCAATGACAGCCGAGATCTTCGGCCGCGCATTGCTGGCAGGTGATGCGGTTTATGACCTGGGCTGTTCAACAGGCACAACGCTTCTTTATCTGGCCAGAATGCTGGAATCCAGGGATCTCAAATTTATCGGGGTGGATAATTCGCGGGCCATGCTGGATAAGGCACTACGCAAGGCTGCGATGTTTTCCATGGCTGACAGGATTCTTTTCATTGAGCAGGATATAACCCGGGCTGATTTTTCTGGCGCCGGCGGGGTTATTTTGAATTATACCCTGCAGTTTATCAAACCCTCAGTTAGGCCGGGGTTTCTTAAGGCAATCAATAATGGGCTGCGGCCCGGTGGTGTCCTGATACTCAGTGAAAAAGTTGTCAACCGCGATAAAGAATTCAATGGGCAGTTTTTGGCTTCATATCATCAGTATAAAAAGAGACGCGGCTACTCCGAACTGGAAATTGCCAACAAGCGTGAGGCCCTGGAAAATGTGCTGATCCCTCTTTCTATCCAGGAAAACATGGACATGCTTCTGCAGGCTGGATTCAGCAGGACAACGACCTTTTTCCAGTGGTTCAATTTTGTTTCTATCCTTGCCTGTAAATAATTCTTCTTCTTTGTTATATGCCCTATTTCAATCTTTTACCCAATGCCGATATGCAGGCGATACAGGCTCTTTTGCAGGAGAAAGCGCATTGGCTCGCTCAGGGCAAAAAAGGGGTGGAACGTTTCCGTCAACCCTATGAAAGTGTTCAGCATATCAGGGCTGAACAGTGTGATTTTTCAGGTGATGTCGTAAAAATAGGCGGTCCGGATCAACTTTCAGGACAGGACCGGGAAAAGGTATATAAGGCCTTGCGTGATTTTATGCCTTGGCGTAAGGGGCCTTTTGAAGTTTTTGGCGTTGGCATTGATGCCGAATGGCGCAGTGAAAGGAAATGGAAAAGGGTTCTCCCGGAACTTCCTGACCTGCAGGGTAAAATCGTGGCAGATATCGGCTGCAACAATGGTTATTACATGTTCAGGATGGCCCATCATGAACCAAAGCTGGCCATAGGTTTTGAGCCATACCTGCAGCATTATTTTACCTTCAAGACCCTGAATGGATTTGCAGGATATAAAAATTTATGCTGTGAACTACTGGGGGTCGAACATATCGGCCTGTTCAAGAAGAGTTTTGACGTTGTTTTTCTCATGGGAATTCTCTATCACCGTTCCGCTCCGGTTGAAGTCCTGCGGGAGATCAGGACAGCTATGAAACCCGGCGGAGTTTTGATTGTTGAATCACAGGGTATACCTGGCAAAGAGCCTTGGGCGTTTTTCCCTGAACAAAGGTATGCCAAGGTGCCTGGTACCTACTTTGTGCCAACAGCTGCCTGCCTTTCCAACTGGTTATCCAGGGCAGGGTTTGCTGCAGTGAAAATATTTTTTTCCCATCCCATGTCGAGTAAGGAACAGCGACGTACGGAATGGATGGTTTTTGAATCCTACGAGGATTTTATAGATAAGGCCGATCCTTCCTTGACAGTGGAAGGTTATCCGGCGCCGGTCAGGATTTTTGCCAGGGCAGAGAATCCTTTATAGCCTGTTCATTTTGATAAACAAATTGAGAACCCCGGACCCCAAAGGCCAATTTTTTAGTTGACTCCTGTCCCCATCAGTATTAATTTCCATGCCACACTGCCTAACATATTGGAAAAATTAGAACTATAAATTTGCGTATAGTATAAGCAAGGTGATTCAACAATGAAAAGCTCGCAAAGTGCGCAGCAACCCAGCACAAACACATGCAGGCAACTGTTCGGGTTTCTTTGGCAAAAGCGTGTGCCTGTCCCCGTTTTGCTGCTCTTTATTCTTGTATTAGGTACCCTGGCAGGCATAGGCTTTTTCATGAAAAATGTAATGCTGCAGGACCTGCTTGCAAAAATTGAGACCGAGAATACTCTGGTCGTTGAGCTGCAGCAATTAAAAATGAGTAATGATTGGCTCAAAAACAGGGTGTCTATTCTTCAGGAGGAAAAGGCGGAACTCATTGACAGCGCCGTGGCGGACTTGAACCAGAAAAGCCAGGTTATCGAGTCAATACTGGACAGTGTGGGAGTTGACATTGAGATCCAGGTGAGCAATGAAAATAGTGGTGGCCCGTTTACAAGTTCTTTCGGCGGCCCCCAGGATGAACTGATTTTTCGCACAGACAAATATTTGGATACCATTCTGAATGTGCCGCTAGGTGCCCCTGTACCGGGCGTGCTTACTTCGAAATTCGGCAAGCGCATCGATCCCATCAATGGCAAATCAGCGTATCACCGTGGTGTGGATATCAGGGGGCGCATGGGATCGGATGTCAAGGCCACAGGCGCCGGCACTGTCAAAACCCAAAACTATGACAAAGTTAAAGGCAGGTATATAGTGCTTGACCATGGCAACGGCTTCAGAACCAAGTATGCCCATCTCAAGAAAAGCCTGGTGCAAAAGGGTGATATTGTGCAACGGGGTCAGGTTATCGGCCTGGTGGGCAACAGCGGCAGAAGTACAGGCCCACATGTTCATTACGAGATCAGTTATGATGATAAGATTGTCAACCCCACCAAGTTTGTCAGGATCGCAAAATATCTCAAGAAGGGCAAAGAGAAGAAGTAAAAACAGGAGCTGCATCCTCAATGGAAATGGGATCCAGGGTCAAAACAGGGAAGATCAAACCGGAGGGCGAGATTTATACCTGCCCAAGCTGCGGTTATAACGACGGATTCCATGTCTCCTTCAAGGTAGAGGACAATACCCGGAAAGCCGACATCTATCTCATCTGCCCCAACTGCCATAGCCGTTTCCGTATCGGCTGGCAGGCAGACCTACCCAAGGTTTGATCCCAATCAGTTATGTGCAGCACAAGAAATCCCATAGAAAAATTATTTTTATTTGGGGAATTAATCTTTTTAATTTTTTAGTCATTACGGAAAAATTGCTTATTGGCATTAAAATTTTGAAGATCAAGAGGAGGTGTGAGGATGGATATTAATGTTGACGCGCTTTGGTCATGGGTTTCGGCGTATGCACTCAATATTATCGGGGCCCTACTGATTTTCATAGTGGGGAAATGGTTGGCCCGTCGTATATCCAACCTGCTGTCCAAACTGTTGGAAAAAAACAATTTCGACCTGGCCCTGGTCAGCTTCCTGACACACCTGACATATTATGCTCTTGTAGTCCTGGTGGTGGTTGCTGCAGCAGGCAGGCTTGGCATCAATACAACCTCTTTTCTGACCGTTATCGGCGCGGCGGGCCTTGCTGTCGGCCTGGCTTTGAAGGATTCATTATCCAATTTTGCTGCCGGTGTCATGATTGTTCTCTTCAGACCTTTTACCATTGGAGATGTTGTTTCAACTGCAGGAATTACTGCCAAGGTAGAAAAGATTACCATTTTTAATACCCATTTCTGCTCCCCGGACAACCAGCTGATCATAGTGCCAAACAATAAGATCATTGCTGATATCATTACAAATATTAATGTCAAGGATACCCGTCGTGTTGATCTGACCGTGGGCATCAGCTACAGCGATGACATGGCAGAAACCAAGGAAATCCTTGCCAGGCTGGCCAAAGAGGACAGCCGCATTCTGGCCGACCCTGCCCCATTTATCGCAGTCGCTGAGCTTGCCGATTCCAGTGTGAACCTGGTCTTTCGGCCCTGGGTTAAGACTGCAGACTACTGGGATGTGCGTTTTGATTTGACGGAAAAAATCAAGAACCGGCTGGATGAGGCGGGCATCTCCATTCCCTTCCCGCAGCAGGATGTGCATCTTTTTGTCGAAAAGGAGAAAGCTGCCCAGGTTATGTAACCTGACAGTAAAACATATTTGACACTCGTGGCTGGAATACCTATACATAAAAGATGAAACATTATTGCAGTACATCGAAGGGAACGATAATGAATCAATAAGAAGCTGAAACCTGATACTGATAAGGATAAACCCCCCTCAGCTTATTGTTGGTGGGGGTTAATTTTTAATGCGGCAGCAAACATGGGTTGTTTTGCGGGAACATTGGCAGTTCCCCATGCATAATAAGAAAGATGAAGGCCATAATCTGGAGAAGAACATGACACAGGCAAAAGACGGAGATACAGTAAAAATTCATTATACAGGCAGGCTGCAGGACGGCACGGTGTTTGATTCATCCAGTGACCGTGAGCCCCTGCAGTTCAATATCGGCAGCGGGCAGGTTATCCCAGGTTTTGAGGAGGCAGTTAACGGCATGAAGGTCGGCGAAAAAAAGACCGCCCAGATCCCCTGTGATAAAGCCTACGGGGAACGGGACCCAAGTATGGTGATGGTTGTTGACAGAAAACATGTGCCGTCTGAAATCGACCCTGAAGTCGGTCTGCGTTTGCAAGTGGGGAGTCCGAGTGGACAACTTCTTGCCGTAACGGTAATTGAAGTCAGTGATGAGAACATTACCCTGGATGCAAACCCCCCGTTGGCAGGAGAGGAATTGACCTTTGATATTGAACTGGTTGAAATCGCCTGAGGCCGCCGGGGAAATACATTGACACTTACTGAGTGCACGGGTAATTTAGTGTCCGAAAACAGGGTTATTCGCCTGCACATGATCAGCGCGTCTTTATGCCCCTTGCGGGTGCATTCCCCGCGGTTCAGAGTCAGCGTATATCCGAAGTCTGCATTAATCCAGTGTGGGGAGATTCAAAACTGTGTGTGCATATAATAGAGCAAGCTGGTTGACCTGATAAACGATTATGCCTGTTTACGAATATACAGCGCTGGACCGGGCCGGTAAAAATGTAGTTGGGATCATTGATGCCGACAGTACCGTAGCCGCCCGCCAGAAATTAAGAGCCTCCGGCAAGTATCCCGTACAGATAAAGGAAACAACAGCCAAGGCAAAATCTGAGTCAGCTGCAGGCTTTTCACTGCCCTCGCTTTTCAACAGGATTACTCCTGATGACATTCATGCATTGACCCGCCAGCTTGCGACGCTGCTGAATGCGGGAATTCCTCTGGTTGGGGCTCTTGATGCGCTCATGGAGCAGACGACGAGCCCGCCTTTAAAGAAAATCATCGCCCAGATCAAGGAATCGGTGAATGAAGGCAATAGCCTCACGGTATCCCTTACAAGGCATCCTAAACTTTTTTCAAATATTTATATCAATATGGTGCGGGCTGGAGAGGCCTCAGGTTCCCTTGATGTCGTATTGGACAGGCTGGCTGAGTTCGGTGAACACCAGCAGGCATTGAAGGGGCGTTTCCAGGCAGCTTTGGTGTATCCTGTTTTTATGGCAATAATTGGCACCGGGGTTCTGTTTTTTCTTCTGAGTTTTGTGGTGCCAAACCTTACACGGATTTTTACGGAAATGAAGCAGGTGCTGCCCCTTCCCACCACAATACTCATATGGTTCAGTGACTTCATGCGTTCATACTGGTGGGCTATACTGGTTGTGATAGTGGCAAGTATCATTGGCATAAAAGAATTTATCAAGAGCCCCAAGGGGCGGCACATTTGGGATACTTTAAAACTGCACCTCCCTGTTATCGGGCAGATCAACAGGAAGATAGCACTGTCCCGATTCGGCAGAACCCTTGGTTCCCTCCTGCAAAGCGGTGTGCCCCTGATAACCTCCCTGCAGATTGTCCGCAATATTGTCAACAATGTTTTGATTGGCGCTGTCATAGACGAGGCCATGGAAGACATTCAGGCAGGTAAAAGTTTAAATCTTGCCTTGAGCAGGTCTATCTGGTTTCCTCCTGTTTTCCGCCAGATGGTCTCCGTGGGTGAACAGAGTGGGGACCTGGAAGGAATGCTGCACAAAGTTGCTGATTCCTACGAGCGTGAAGTAGAAACTCGCATTACAGGTATGACTGCTCTTATTGAACCCATAATGATCTTGTTTATGGCAGCAATTGTCGGGTTCATAGTCATTTCAATCCTGCTGCCGATTTTTGAAATGAACCAGATGATCAATTAAGGAGTAACATAAAAATTAAGAAAGATGTATTGCATGATGTATACTATACAATACTATCGGTTTTGGTCGTTTTGATACCAGGAAACAGAGATAAATGAAAGTAAAGGTAGACGTTTTCTCAGCATATTCTGTCATATAAAAAATTAAAGGAAGGTAGACAATGTATTATTATAAAAAAAGGTTAGGCAGCCATGGCTTTACCCTGATTGAGATCATGGTTGTATTGGTCATACTTGGTATCCTGGCAGGTCTCATTGTGCCGCGAATTATCGGGCGTCCGGATGAAGCCAGACGCATGAAGGCAAAGATACAGATACAGAGCCTTGAAACTGCTCTGCAATTGTATAAGCTTGATACCGGAAATTATCCCAGCACGGAGCAGGGGTTGCAGGCTTTGGTAGAAGCGCCTGCAACGGGTGAATTGGCCAGATCCTGGCGTGAAGGAGGGTACCTTGAAAAGGGTCAGGTCCCCAAGGACCCCTGGGGTAATGAGTATATTTATCTCAGTCCGGGAACACGAGATGATTTTGATATTGTCTCTTACGGTGCGGATGGTATCGCTGGCGGCGATGGCAAGAACGAAGATATAAATAACTGGGATCTCGAGTGATAATACAGGTCTGCAGTATTGCTGAATATCTTTTCAAATCCGCTTTTGCCGGTCCACCATCACACAAGGAATCCTGTTTGCTGCCATTGTTTTCAGGTTTTCAATTGAATTTTCCTCATAAAAAATCATTTTCCCGCGCCAGGGGCTATACACTTATCGAATTGATAGTGGTGCTGGTCCTGATCGGCCTCATGTTGGGACTTGTCGTACCCAAATTCCGCCAGGCTGTTTTGAGCGACAGTCTTGATGCAACTGCCCTGCGTATCATCGGACTGGTTCAGGATCTCCGGGAAAGAGCGATCAGTAACCAGGTTTCCTATATACTCCACCTTGATATACGGGGAAAAAAACTTTGGGCCTTTGCCAGTAATGCTTCTGAAGAAGAGCAGGAAACAGCCAGGGAACGAGCCTACCAGTTACCGATTGATGTCAAAGTTGCAGACATATGGTCCTGGTCCAGCGGCAAGCATTACGATGAGGCAACAATCCGTTTCAGCAAGAAAGGCTATATTGAACAGTCCATGATCCATTTGCAGTCGCAGGATGGACGCCAGTTGAGCCTTGAGTTAACCCCGTTTCTCGGTTCCATAAAAATACATGATGGCTATGTGGATTTTGACAGGGGCTGAGATATGGCCCAGCCAACTGGTTAGTTAATGGATGTTGCCAAGATGACAAAAATCCCACGTAATAAAGGTTTCACCCTGCTGGAAGTAATTATTGCAGTGGCAATTATTGCCATTGCTTTAACGACCCTCCTGGGGTCACAGTCGCAGAGCGTGTCCTTTGCGAACAGTGCAAAATTTGAGACCATGGCTGCCCTGTTGGCCCAAAGTAAAATGAGTGAAATAGTCATTCAGGAAGCTGATTCATTATCCAGTGACAGTGGAGATTTTGGTGATGACTATCCAGGCTATGCCTGGGATGTTACGGTAAGCAATATTTCCCTCGAAATGGACGATGCTATCTCGGACTACCTGAAGCAGATAGATCTCACTGTGACCTGGGGTGTTTTCAGTTACAACGTGAGGCTTTATCATTACGTGGGTGGAACCAATCTTGACCTGGCGGGCAGCGACGACAGCGACAACGCCTTCGCAGGCATGAAGCGGACCGGCATCGCGGCGCTCGGCCATACCTATCATAATATCAATGAAGGCACCAAAGATCTGGTAAGATAGTAATACCAGTTACTGCAGGCTGAAATTGGACAAGAAAAACAGGAAAACAGGCAGATCTAAAGTGAGTTCTATCTTTAAAACTGACAAGGGGTTCACACTCCTGGAAGTCCTGCTGGCTTTTTTTATTTTCTCCATCCTCTTTATTACGATTTACACCACTTACTCCGGTTCCTTTAAAACCATCAACATGACAGAAAACAGGATGGAACTCTATCGTAAGGCTGCAATTGTTCTGGAGAGAATAAGCGAAGATCTTCAAGGGGGATATATCAGCCTTCTGCCGTCAAACTCGTTTGGGCAACCGGCTGCATATACCCGCTTTCTGGGTGAGGATAATGACATGAACGGCATGGATGCTGACACCTTGAGTTTTTTTTCTTCGACCCAGCCCCTTTTCAGCGATGCAGTTGATACAGGCAGCGGCCAGGTTATTTCATACAGTGTGATCCAGGGAAGCGGGGAAGATGAGCTTATTTTGCTGCGGTCTGAGCACCCGGAATTTATAGATGAAACAGAGACAAAACAAGGGCTTACACTTTCTGACGGACTGCAGGCCATCAATTTTACCTATTTTGATAATGATGGCATGGTGCATAAGAGTTGGGATTCAGACAGTGAAGAATTTAATGGCAGGTTGCCACGCATGGTGTCGATATCGCTGGAATTCTTAAATCAAGGAAATCCGGACGCGCCTTTTAAGGTTATGACCAGCGTTGCTTTGCCAATCAACTAAATGCCGAGGCTGCAATAAGAGGAAAGGGGTCAAGGTTTATCAGCATACTGAATTGTCGTCATACTAAACGAGACTACGATTGGCAGCTGACGATTATCGTCTAACAAAACAGACGATGATTGACAGACATGAGGGGGCAAGGTTTCAAGGGTTTTTATACAATTTAAAATTCAAAATTAAGAAATGTTTCCTGAACCTGGAGACTTGATACAAGGATTATAAGTTTATAAACAAAGAACGATGTTCAAAATATTAAACAATAACAGTGGTATGGCGCTCCTGATGACTATTCTCATTATCAGCCTCATCATGGTCATGACCTTGCGCTTCAATATTTCCATGCGTTCCAGTCTCACCAGTGCCTCGAACCTGCAGGACAATATTGCCCTTGATTATATGGCAAAGTCGATTTTCAATGCTGCCAGGGCAGTTATTTCAGTTGATGCTTCGGAGAGCAGCTATGACAGCCTGCATGAGGATTGGGCCAACCTTGCAATGGCTTCCCAGTATTTTGCCAGTTTTTTTGAGCGCGGACAAGGTGGTATGAACATAATAGACCATTCCGGCAGACTCCAGGTAAACAGCCTTATCATGCGAAAAGAGAATGAATGGGTTGTTAATGAAGAGCAGAGAAACATCTGGCTCAATCTCTTGAGTGCTGAAGAGTTTGGACTCGGCGAAGAGGAGGCCGCAGGCATTGTTGAGGCATTGATTGACTGGATCGATGAGGACGATGAGGCTCTTGGTTTCGGGGGAGCCGAAAGTTCTTATTACCAGGGACTTGAAACTCCGTAGACGCCAAGAAACGGTCCCATGGAATTTATCGAGGAATTGCTTCTGGTCCGCGGCATTACCCCTGAACTGTATAACGGCATTGAGGGAATTCCAGGCCTCGTAACCCTTGTAACTCCCCATGGCATGGATGGCAAGATTAACATTAATACTGCTGGCCCACTGGTTCTTGGCGCGCTTTCCGAGCAGATTGAGCCGGATATGGTTGATGGCATGCTGACTTACAGGGACTATGAGGATAGTGATCTCAGCAATCCTGAATGGTACAAAGAGGCCCCGGGGTTTCCTGGCGATATCATTATCCCCCCAACGCTTATCACCACCTCAAGCAACTATTTTGAGATAGCCACCGAGGTTGTCAGGGAGAACATGAGGAAAAAGGTGCGCGGCATGATCGCCCGGGGATCTGGGACCGGAACAGAGCTCATATATTGGAAAATAGAATAATTGCAAATGTATATCCGGCTTTTTAGTAGTTGTATATTTTGTTTGGGTGTATGATTTTTGGGCGAGTAGTTTTTTCATTCCGGGCATAAAAACATTGAGAGTTTGTCAACCTTGTAAAAAGCTCTCCGCAGACAGGTATTACACACGTAACTGTCCGGTATTATGAGCCCCTGCAGATGACTTTGAGACTTTTTACGATTGTATCAGACTTTGGTTGGTTTAATCAATAATATGCGCTATATTAAAACGTTACTGTATACCAAGAGCCTTGACGGACATGCCTGGTGTTGTGCAACCTGTTTCTGTTCTATGTCGGTCATGGCCCGTTATTAAAATATTTAAGAATAAACGACCCGTATGCCACGAACAATAATCGGTCTGGACATAAGTGAAGACACCGTGACTGCCGTGCAGGCGAAAAGCATGATGCAGGGCTACCAGGTGACAGGCTGCGTCGCTGTGCCTATTACCGAGGCCGGTGGTATCAGTGTTGCCCTGCACGCGGTATGTGAAGAGATCGACCCGAAGGGATCTGCGTGCAACAGCGTCATAGAGGACGGGCATGTCTCTTTCAGGAACCTGAGCATGCCGTTTACCGATCTCAAGAAAATCAGGCAGACGCTGGTCTTTGAACTTGAAACCCTGATGGCCGCTCCTGTCGATAAGCATCTCGTTGATTTTATCGATGTTAACCGCAGCGCTTCGCAAACTGATCTCATTGCTGCGACTGTTAACAGGGCTTTCATCGCAGAGCATTTGTCCAATTTTGAATCTTTAGGGATTGAACCTGAGGTCCTGGATGTCCGGAATCTTCCCCTGGCAAACCAGGTTCTCATGCAGCCGGACAGTCCTGAAAATGGCATGCTGCTGTATATCGGTTCGAAAAAGTGCTCAATTATTCTGTTTTTTGAGAAAAAAATTGTTCTTATCCGGCAACTGCCTTTCAATGCTGCAGGCTTGGCCGCAGTTGTATCTCGGGCTGTAAAAAGGGAGCAGGGAGGGGAATTTGATTCCGAGGCCTATAGGGCGCAACTGGTATCTCTATGCAACTCGATCAAACTTACTCTGCATGGTTTCCAGGCTGAAACCGGCAACACGAACAAGCCGGGAAAAGTGTTTATTACTGGCCCGGGTGGCTTAATCCCGGAAACTGCTGAAATTGTCAGCAAGGGCTTGACACTCCCGGTCTCGCTCTTAAACCTGCGGGAAACAGCCGGCAACATCCAGTTGAGCGCACACCTGGCCAGTCTTTATAATCCTGCACTCATGGATAATGCACTCGGGCTGGCAATCAGGGAAAGCAAAAAGACGAAAGGCTTTAATTTCAGGCGTGAAGAGTTTCAGGTAAAAACACAACTTGTAAGGATCAAGAAAGAACTTATCCACGCCTCGATTTACCTCTCCATCATTCTTGTGCTGCTCGCAGTAAACTGGCTTGTGGATTACCGGGATCTCAAGAAAAGAACTGCTGACCTGGACAGCCGTATAAAAGGAATTTTCACCCAGACCTTTCCAGAAATCACCAATATTGTAGACCCCATGCACCAGATGAATTCCAAGATAAGTGAATTGAAAAATGCAGCAGCTGGTGCCCCTGGTATAAATATGGACAGAACGGTGCTGGAGACCATGAACGACATATCTGCACGGATTCCAAAGAACCTTGAAGTACAGGTAGACAGGATGGTGGTTGATCAAGACGGTATCCAGATGAGGGGTACAACAGATACCTTTAATACTGTTGATTCCATCAAAAAAGGGTTGGAATCTTCGGAAATGTATCAGGATGTAGTGATTGCCTCGGCAAACCTTGATCAGTCAGGCAAGGGTGTAAGGTTTGAAATTAAAATGGGCCGGGCCCAATGAGAACTAGAAAGTTTCAAGTAACTAACGTTAGAAATAATATCAGGAGCCTGGAGCCTGGAACCAGGTGTCAGGATACAGTGGTTTTGGAGTCTATTATTTACCCTCGGCCCCTCGACCCCTCGACCCCTCGCCCCCTTATGTATTAATTATGCAACTTGCCAAAAGAGAGAAATATTTTATTGCCCTGGCTGCCATAGTCATAGTTTTTGCCTTTGTGATCCTGTTTGTGATCATGCCTTTTTTTGAGAAAAGGGAACGGTATAGAAACAATGTAGCTGTGCAGCAAAATAACCTGCAGGAAATGGTCGCCTTGCGCCAGCAATATCTCTTGCTGCAGCAGGATTCTGACACCCTTGTCCAGAGACTTGCAAAACGGCCGAATAGTTTCACCCTGTTCTCATTCCTGGAAAAGGCTGCCGGAAATGCAGGCGTGAAGGACAATATCAAGTCAATGAAACCTTCAGCTTCAACAGGAAAAGGGCCATTTAAAGAGTCTCTTGTTGAAATGAAGCTCGAGAGAATTACTTTAGGGCAGATGGTGGGATACCTGAAGCTCATTGAATCGCCTGAAAACCTGGTGAGCGTTAAAAGGGTTTCCATCCAGGCCAATAAAAAGGAAACGCAGTTCCTGGATGTAATACTCCAGGTTTTGACCTTCACAGAGTAAAAGTACAATGTTTGCGTGTATGGACATGCTGAGATCGGCAATAACAATAAAAGGCATTTTAAAC
Organism: Desulfobulbaceae bacterium; assembly: GCA_002868955.1. Lineage (GTDB taxonomy): Bacteria > Desulfobacterota > Desulfobulbia > Desulfobulbales > BM004 > BM004. The sequence goes on along the minus strand of PKTW01000117.1, from coordinate 1,399 downwards.
TGAAACGACATTATGGCTTTTGCTGCAAAAAATAAAAAATGGCTGGGATACGCAATTTATGTTGTCCTGGTTACCCTTTTGCTGCTGTATTATCTTTTCCCGGCACAGGCAGTCGAGGAGCTTATTGACAACAACATACGCAAAGCCAATCCCGCCCTGGGATTTAAGGCAGAGAAGATCCAGCCATGGGTACCTGCCGGCTTGCGTATAAGTGGAGGGCAAATTTACTTTACCGAGTCCCCGGTTCCTGCTCTATTTAACGCCGACAGTATGTATATCAAGGCGCGGATTTTGAACTTAATACGGGGCAGGCACAGTTTTGATCTGGATGGTAGGGCATACAAGGGTGATATAATCGGCCGGTTCGCTGCCAAAGATGAAGATGGGCAAACATTTGAAAGTGAGTTGGTTTTCACAGAAATTGAACTTGCTGATTATGAGTTTCCGGCAGGCAGGTTTCAACATAAAATAACAGGAAAGATAAGTGGGGAGATAGAATACAACAATGATTCTGCAGGAGCTGCAGGCGAAAACGGCAGGGCACACCTGCGCTTGAATAATGGGCAGCTGCAGTTTCAGGCCCCGATATTCGGTATAAACTCAGTAGATCTGCAGAACATTGATATTGAATTGGAATTACAGAATAGAAAAATTACGATTGGAACGGCGGAACTGACCGGCTCAGAAGTGAAGGGGGTCCTGAACGGATTTATCCAGTTGCATTCTGACACAAAACTCAGCCGGCTCAATCTGACAGGAACCCTGGAGCCTTTGGCTGAATTTTATAAAAACTACCCGCAAGTCAGGGAACTTTTAAAGTCTATGAAAAAACGGGTCAAGAGGGGGCAGTACTTCTTTTCCATTACCGGGACGCTGGGCGCACCAATATTTAAACTGCAATAAAACGAGAATGACAGGCCAATGTCATCAGGCGGCATTGGTAAAAAATACATCGTAAAAAATAATAAGAAATGCCAAGACAGATACACATATTGTTTAACCTCCTGGCCCTTTTTGTCATCATATATATTATGGTGCATACCTTTTACCGTGTGGTGGCTATTCAGCTGTACGGGGTGGGTGGGGAAAGGGTTATTGTAACCAAAGATATTGAGACGCATGCTGCGGATTCTTTAATTACACCTGAATACACCATGATTGTCGAACGCAACATTTTCGGGGCCACTGAAAAGTCTGAACCACCGCCAGCCGTTGAAGAGAAAGAGGAAATTATTGAAACCCTTGAGGAAACAACCCTGCAGCTTTCACTTCTTGGGACTGTTGCCGGAGATCCTGAAAACGGCAGAGCCATCATATTAGACAAAAAAGTGAATAGTCAGAACATCTACAGGGTTGGAGACTCGTTACAGGATGCTGAGATACGGCAGATTCTCCGGGG
>PKTW01000184.1 GCA_002868955.1 Desulfobulbaceae bacterium | reverse complement strand
CGTGATTGCGGCTGTCAACGTAGTCTTGCCATGATCAATATGACCAATCGTTCCTACGTTTACATGCGGTTTCGTTCGCTGAAATTTCTCCTTTGCCATTTTCTATACCCCCAACTCAAATACCTTTTACTGTTATAAAACTGCCTAAATTTCCTGCATGTTTTCTGCCATTATATCAAATCCCCCGTATACGGTGGATGATCGCTTCCGCTTTATTTTCAGGCACCTTGTCATAGGATACAAACTGCATGGTAAAAGTCGCTCTTCCCTGGGTGCCAGAGCGCAAATCAGTTGAGTAGCCAAACATTTCGGCCAGCGGTACATGCGCTTTAACTACCTGAACATTACGCCGGCTCTCAACGCCATTTATCTTTGCCCGCTTGCTGTTAAGGTCGCTCATGACATCGCCGAGATACTCGTCGGGCACAATTACTTCCAGGTCCATTATTGGCTCAAGAAGTATGGGGCTTGCTGCCGCGGCCCCCTTGCGCATGGCCATGGTTGCAGCGACCCCGAAGGCCATTTCCGTGGAATCTTCGTCGTGATACGAGCCATCTACCAGTGACACTTTCAAATCTACCAGCGGAAAGCCTATCAAGGGGCCTGAATCAAGACTGTCCTTCACTCCTCGCTGAATGGCCTCAAGAAACTGCGCCGGGATCTTGTCAGAGGTTATACGGCTCTCAAAACTAAATCCCGCACCCCTTGGCACCGGCTCAAGTTCAAGCCAGACATGCCCGTATTGCTGTTTGCCTCCAGCCAGGACTTCAAATTTACCTTCAGCCCTGCCGGTTGCCTCAATGGATTCCTTGTAGGCCACCTGAGGCTTGCCGATATTGGCTGCCACCTTAAATTCCCGGACCAGACGATCAACGATTACTTCGAGGTGGAGTTCCCCCATCCCTGATAATATTGTCTGGCCCGTATCTACATCCGTCTTTACATGAAATGACGGGTCTTCCTTTTCTATCTTGTCAAGGCTTTCTCTGAGCTTTACCTCATCCGCCTTGCTCTTGGGCTCAATGGCAATGGATATGACCGGTTCAGGAAAATCCATGGTCTCAAGCCGGATTGAATCCCCTGACTGGCAGAGGGTGTCCCCGGTTGTGGTGAAACGCGGCCCAACAAGAGCCCCTATGTCGCCGGCAGAGATTGACTGAACATCTTCCCTTTTATTGGCATGTAGCTTAACGATCCGGCCGATCTTCTCTTTCTTCCGTTTGGTCGGGTTGTATACCTGACTGCCAACTTTCAGGACTCCGGAATAAACCCTGATAAAAGCCAAATTCCCGACAAAGGAATCCGTAACAATTTTAAAAACCAATCCGCAGAAATTCTCCGACTCACTTGCCTTGCGGGTCTCAATCTCATCATTGCTGTTGAGGCCCTGTACCGGCGGCACATCCAAAGGCGACGGCAAATAGGCAATGACTGCATCAAGCAAGGGTTGTACCCCTTTGTTCTTAAAAGCACTGCCGCAGAGGACAGGTACCAATTGCAGCTTGAGCGTCGCTCTCCTGATTGCCTTGTGAATCACATCGGCAGATACCGCTTGTTCTTCCAAGTATTTTTCCATGACTTCCTCATCGAAGTCGGCCAACTTCTCGAGGAGCGCCATACGGACGGCCGAAGATTCCTCGGTGAATTCTTCAGGAATATCTTCTTCTCTGTATTGCGATCCCTTCGACTCTTCGTCGAAGACAAGCATTTTTTCTGCTATGAGGTCTATGACCCCCTTAAAACTGGCTTCACTGCCTACCGGGATCTGGATCGGCACCGGGTTGGCCCCAAGCCGCTCCCGCATCATTTCCACACAGTGCCAGTAATCTGCGCCGATGCGATCCATCTTGTTCACAAAGGCAATGCGCGGGACATGATAATGATCGGCTTGCCGCCAGACGGTTTCAGACTGGGGTTCAACCCCGCCAACCGCACAAAAGACGGCGATTGATCCGTCCAGCACCCTGAGACTGCGTTCCACCTCAATGGTGAAATCCACATGCCCCGGGGTATCTATTATATTTATTTTATGGTCATGCCAGGTACAGGTTGTTGCTGCTGAGGTAATTGTAATACCCCGTTCCTGCTCCTGTTCCATCCAGTCCATAACTGCAGTGCCATCATGGACCTCGCCCATCTTATAAGAGCGACCAGTATAATATAATATCCTCTCTGTTGTAGTGGTCTTGCCAGCATCGATATGGGCCATGATCCCGATATTTCGAAGCTTGGCAAGAGAAAAATCGGCTGCCACGGATTCTCTCTTTCCTCAAGTTAAATTTCCTTTCTGAAGTTGATTGATTAACCGAGACACCGTTTCCTTAATCAGTCAAAAGGTGGCCTTTTTTACTCTACGGTACGCCTTTTGTCAATTCCCTAAATTCAACTATAGGTATATTAATCTATTTTACCACCTGTAATGTGCAAAGGCCTTGTTCGCTTCTGCCATACGATGCGTATCATCACGCTTTTTGACAGAACCACCCCGCTCATGATAGGCATCCATCAATTCTGCCGCCAGTTTCTCTGACATTGTTTTGCCTGGCCGGGATTTGGCAAAACTGATAATCCATCTGATTGCCAAGGCATTCCTTCTTTCAGGTCTTACTTCAACAGGCACCTGGTAAGTGGCACCCCCAACACGCCGGGACTTTACTTCTACCTTTGGCCGCACCATCTCCATGGCTTTGTCAAAAACAGCAATTGCCTCAGCATCGGTGACCTGCTGCTCGATAATATCCATGGCTCCATAAAAGATTTTCTGGGCCACGCTTCTTTTGCCGCGCTCCATGATTCCGTTGGTAAATTTACTTACCAGTACACTGTTAAAGCGCGGATCCGGTTCAATGGTTCGCCTTTCTGCAATCTTACGCCTGGGCATCTAAGATAAACCTCCTAAAACGTCAATTATCCGTAAACTATTTCGGCCGTTTGGCTCCGTATTTGGAACGTCCCTGACGCCGGTCCGAAACACCCAGGGCATCCAGGGTACCACGTATGATATGATAGCGTACACCGGGCAGGTCCTTAACCCTGCCGCCACGAATCAGGACAACTGAGTGCTCCTGCAGGTTATGGCCGATGCCGGGGATATACGTGGTTACCTCAATCCCATTGGTCAGCCGCACCCTGGCAACTTTGCGCAGGGCTGAGTTTGGCTTCTTCGGTGTTGTGGTATACACACGAACACAAACCCCCCTTTTCTGGGGAGAACCCTTCAGCGCCGGAGTATCACTTCTTTTCTTGGCCACTTTACGGCCTTGTCTTACAAGTTGATTAATGGTTGGCATGTATTCCAACTCCTGTCAAAATATAGTTTATCTATTTCTAAACCTGATAATTTTGTCGATCGCGTAAAAAGCACTCGCAGGCTTTGGTTTCTCTCCTGTGGCCTCATCATTTTATGGGGCCCCGTTGGTGGCTGCTAAACTTTTTAAGAATCCACAAATTTTATAACTTCCCAAAAAACGGAATTTAATACCTTACTCGACCCTTCTTGTCAAGAACAATATTGTTCTCATGGGTGCATCAGCTTAAGCGCAATACGGGAATCTTGCACTCCTGCAAAGAAGTAACTACTCTTCGACAACACGATACTTTTCCAATCCAGTACCTGCAGGAACCAGCCTTCCCATGATGACGTTTTCCTTGAGCCCAAGAAGCTTGTCAACCCGGCCAGCCATGGCGGCATTGGTCAGTACCTTTGTCGTTTCCTGAAACGAGGCCGCAGAGATAAAACTGTCAGTTGAAAGGGAAGCCTTGGTAACGCCGAGGAGCAGAGGCTCTGCTGCTGCCGGCTTTCCCTGCCCGGCCGCAATGATCTTCTCGTTTTCCTCTTCAAAGACCCACCATTCAACCTGCTCACCAAGCATGAAAGAGGAGTCACCCGGATCACTAATCTGGACCCGCCGCAGCATCTGCCGGACGATAACCTCTATATGCTTGTCATTTATCTTTACGCCCTGGAGACGGTATACCTCCTGGATCTCATTCACCAGGAAGCGTGCCAGTTCCTTGACTCCCAGAACTCTCAGAATATCATTGGGAATGGGAGAGCCGTCCATTAAAGGCTCGCCTGCCTTGACATAGTCACCCTCATGCACGCTGACATGTTTGGCTTTGGGAATCAGGTATTCCTTGGATTCGCCGATATCGGGTGTAATGACAACGCGCCGTTTGCCCTTGAGATCCTTGCCGAAGGATACCCTGCCGTCGATTTCTGTGATTATGGCATGCTCCTTGGGTTTTCTCACTTCAAAAAGCTCGGCAACCCGGGGCAGACCACCCGTAATATCCTTGGTTTTTGTTGTTTCCCTTGGGATCTTACCAACAACGCTCCCCGACTGGATCGTATCGCCCTCATTGACCGAAATAATGGAGCCCACCGGCAGGGAGTACCGGGCAGATGAACCTGTTACAGGCAGCTTAAGGGTTCTGCCGCGTTTGTCCTTGATGGTGATGCGCGGGTTCATATCACCGCTCAATCGCGACTGGACAATAACCTTACTTGCCTTACCGGTGACCGGGTCAACTCGTTCCTGCATGGTTGTACCTTCAATAATATCACCATACTTGACGATACCGCCTACCTCACAGACAATGGGTATGGTATACGGATCCCAGTCAGCCAGAATGGTACCGGGCTCCACCTTCTGGCCGTCATCGACTAAAAGCTGGGCGCCGTAATTCACTGGATAACGCTCACGCTCCCTGCTTTCAAATCCGAGGATGCCAATAGCGCCGTTACGGTTCATGACAACCATTCTGCCCTTGTCATTTTTAACAAAGTGGATATCGTGAAATTTGATTTCACCACCATGCTGGGTACGAATTTCAGCCTGTTCGGCCCGCCGACTCGCTGTACCACCAATATGAAATGTCCGCATGGTAAGCTGTGTTCCAGGCTCACCGATGGACTGGGCGGCAATAATGCCGATGGCCTCGCCCAGGTTGACCATGTGCCCGCGTCCCAGATCACGGCCATAGCACTTGGCGCACACACCCCGCTTGGAACGGCAGGAGAGTACTGAACGGATAAGCACGCGGTCGAGACCGGAGGCTTCAATTTTTTCGACCTTTTCTTCCGTTATCTGCTCATTTGCAGCAACAAGCAATTCATCGGTAAAGGGATCATAGATATCGTCCAGGCTGACACGGCCAAGTATTCGCTCACCCACCCGCTGGATGACCTCGCCGCCTTCCATGAGGGGCTCTGCCCAAGTGCCGTCCAGGGTGTTGCAGTCCTTTTCAATAATTGTTGAATCCTGGGCCACGTCCACCAGCCTTCTGGTAAGGTATCCGGAGTTTGCCGTTTTAAGGGCTGTATCGGCAAGACCTTTACGGGCACCGTGGGTTGATATAAAATATTCCAGAACACCAAGGCCTTCCCTGAAGTTTGCCTTAATGGGCGACTCGATAATTGCCCCCGACGGCTTGGCCATCAGGCCGCGCATACCTGCCAGCTGACGGATCTGGTCCTTGCTGCCCCTGGCACCTGAGTCAGCCATGATAAAGATAGGATTGAAACTTGGAGATTCAACGACTTTCTTGTCAGGGCTACGCGGATACTCAACGCTCATCTCATCCATCATTTCTTTGGCAACGGCCTCTGTGGCCTTTGACCAGACATCAATCACCTTGTTATATTTTTCACCCACCGTGATCAGACCATCTGTATACTGGCTTTCAACATCGAGCACCTCGGCTTCAGCCTTTGCTAGGATGTCTTCCTTGTTGACCGGAATGATCATGTCATTAACGCAGATGGATATCCCGGCACGGGTGGCGTATTCGTAACCCATATCCTTTAAGCGGTCAGCCAGGATGACGGTTTCCTTGGTTCCGGCATTCCTGTATGTATAATCAATGAGCCATGCCAGTTCCTTCTTAGTCATGACCTTGTTGATGACGCTGAAAGGGACTTTAAGCGGCAGCAGTTCACTGAGGAGCACGCGGCCGATGGTGGTTTCTACAAGCTCGCCGTTGATGCGGACCTTGACCTTGGCTTGCAGATCAGCAACACCCTGGTCATATGCTATCCTTGCTTCATCAATCGAAGAAAAAATCTTGGCTTCGCCTTTGGCAAAAATCCGTTCCCGGGTCATGTAATAGAGACCGAGGACAATATCCTGGGTCGGGATGATGACCGGACCGCCGTTGGCAGGGGAAAGTATATTATTGGTGGACATCATCAGTACTCTGGCCTCGGTCTGAGCTTCAACGGAGAGAGGCACATGCACGGCCATCTGGTCACCGTCAAAGTCGGCATTAAAGGCCATACATACCAACGGATGCAACTGTATGGCCTTGCCCTCAATGAGGACAGCTTCAAAGGCCTGCATGCCGAGACGGTGCAGGGTCGGGGCCCGGTTGAGGATAACAGGATACTCTGTTACCACATCCTCAAGTACGTCCCATACCTCCTTGGTACCCTTTTCCACCATCTTCCGGGCGCTCTTGATTGTTGTTACATAGCCGAGCAATTCCAACTTGTTATAGATAAAGGGCTTGAACAGCTCCAGGGCCATTTTCTTGGGAATGCCGCACTGGTGCAGGCGTAGATGCGGCCCGGCCACAATAACCGAACGACCTGAATAATCAACCCGCTTGCCAAGCAGATTCTGACGGAAGCGTCCCTGTTTTCCCTTAAGCATATCACTGAAGGACTTCAGCGGTCTCTTGTTGGGCCCGGTAATCACCCGGCCGCGCCGGCCGTTATCAAAAAGCACGTCAACTGCTTCCTGCAGCATGCGTTTTTCGTTACGCACGATGATATCAGGGGCGTCAAGCTCAAGAAGCCTCTTCAACCTGTTGTTGCGGTTGATAACCCTGCGGTAGAGATCATTGAGATCAGAGGTTGCAAAACGGCCGCCCTCCAGGGGCACCAGTGGGCGCAGGTCGGGGGGTAGGACCGGGATCACTTCAAGGATCATCCATTCCGGCTTGTTGCCCGAATCGCGAAAGGCCTCGACTACTTTGAGCCTCTTGCCCAGTTTGGTTCTCTTTGTTTCAGAGCCAGTGGAACGTATGTCCTCGCGGATGATTGCTGAAAGGGCAACCAGATCAATTGACTTGAGTAAATCCCTGATGGCCTCGGCGCCAATCCCAACAGTAAACTGGTCACCATGTTCTTCCAGCATGGCGCGATATTTCTCTTCGTTTAACAATGAACCTGGCGGCAGGGCATCAACTTTAGAGCTCGTCACGACGTAGGCTTCAAAATAAAGAATTTTTTCGAGCTCTTTCAAGGTCATGTCAAGCAGGTTACCGATCTTGGTCGGCAAACTCTTCAGAAACCAGATATGGGCCACCGGGGCAGCCAATTCGATATGGCCAAGCCGTTCACGCCGGACCTTGGACTGAATGACTTCAACACCGCATTTTTCGCAGACCACACCACGGTGTTTCATGCGCTTATACTTGCCGCAGTTACACTCGTAATCCTTAACCGGCCCGAAAATCTTGGCACAGAAGAGCCCGTCCCTCTCCGGCTTGAATGTCCGATAGTTGATGGTCTCCGGTTTTTTCACCTCGCCATGTGACCAGTCGCGGATCTTGCCTGGAGAAGCGAGAGAAATTCGTACCGAATTGAAACTCAAAGGTTTCTTGGCTTTGGCAAAAAAGCTAAACAATTCTTCCACGTCAGCACCTATCTATTGAATTAAAAGGCAAAAGCCCTTTGTTTTATGCATCACTCTTTTTCATTTAACAATTCCACATCCAGACACAGACCCTGGAGTTCCTTGACCAGGACATGGAATGATTCCGGTAATCCGGTTTCCAGGAAATTCTTCCCCTTGACCAGGTTTTCATACATGGTTGTCCTGCCCTCAACGTCATCGGACTTGACAGTCAAAAATTCCTTGAGAGTATAGGCGGCACCGTATGCCTCCATGGCCCAGACCTCCATCTCGCCGAGTCTCTGGCCACCGAACTGCGCCTTGCCGCCTAGCGGCTGCTGAGTAACGAGGGAGTAAGGACCAGTGGAACGGGCATGGATCTTATTGTCAACCAGATGGTGCAGCTTCATCATGTACATTGTCCCGACTGTGACAGGCTTATCAAACGAGTCGCCCGTCAAGCCGTCGTACAGCCTGGCCTGGCCTGTTTCATTTACGCCTGCTTCAACCAGCAGGGCACGGATCTCTTCTTCTGCAGCACCGTCAAAAACCGGGGTAGCTATATGCACTCCATCGCCATACTTTCTGGCCCGGTCCAGGAGCTCTTCATTTGAGAGATCCTTAAAATTGTCATTGTATTCCTGCGTTGAATAAATCTTTTTCAGCTTTTTCCTGACCTCTGCAGCTTCTTTTTGTTCCCCAAACCGCTGCAGCTGTTCTCCCAGTTTCTTGGCCGCGAAGCCCAGATGGGTCTCAAGCACCTGGCCAACATTCATACGTGAAGGTACCCCCAGAGGATTGAGCACGATATCCACCGATGTACCGTCAGCAAAATAGGGCATATCCTCAACCGGCAGAATCCGGGAAACAACACCTTTATTGCCATGGCGTCCTGCCATCTTGTCCCCTACGGCCAGTTTCCTCTTCACGGCAACATAAACCTTCACCATGCGAATAACGCCCGGAGGCAGATCATCGCCTTTGCGCTGCCGGTTAATGATGCCTTCATAACGTTCCCGCACAAGCTTGGCCTGCTCCCGATATTGGGAAAACATGGATTCGGCCTTTTCCGTTACACTCTTCCAGCCTGAAAAATCGATTTCCTGCAGCTTGGCAAATTCGGCCTGCTCAATGATCTCCCTGGTGAATTTCTTGCCTTTGACCAAAAGCGTCGTGTTGCCCTTCCCTTTCAGGGGGTTCTTTGCTACTTTGCCGGCAAGCATCTCACCCAGGCCGTCGCGCACACCCTTTTTCAGACAGCGCAACTCGTCTTCCATATCCTTGGTAAGTTTCTCAACTTCCATATCTTCAATGGCCAGAGAACGCTCATCCTTATCAACTCCCTTGCGAGAGAAAACCTTGGCATCAATGACGACTCCTTCGACGCCGGGCGGCACCCGCAGGGAAGAATCCTTCACATCACCTGCCTTGTCGCCGAAAATGGCGCGCAGCAGTTTTTCCTCGGGGGACAGCATGGTTTCCCCCTTTGGCGTAACCTTGCCAACCAGGGGATCACCAGGGTTGACCTCAGCACCAATCCTGACGATGCCGCTTTCATCGAGGTTCTTCAAGGCTTCCTCCCCAACGTTGGGGATATCTCTGGTGATCTCTTCCTTACCCAGCTTGGTGTCCCTGGCCATGGTCTCAAAGACCTCGACATGAATAGATGTGTAGGTGTCATCCTTCAGGAGTCTCTCGCTCAGCAGGATAGAGTCCTCAAAGTTGTATCCGCGCCAGCTCATGAAAGCGATGGTTACATTCTTGCCCAGCGCCAGTTCACCCTGATCACAGGAGGGGCCATCGGCCAGTACCGTACCCTTCGAAACACGCTGCCCCGGATGCACCAGGGGTTTCTGGGTGAAACAGGTATTCTGGTTCGATTTCTTGAACTTGCTCAGGCGATAGACGCCAACTCCGGTCAAAAACCCGTCGGTTCCAGGCTCATCGTAGTTCACAACGATACGGGTGGCATCAACCTCCTCGACTAAACCATCCCCACCTGCCAACAAACATGTCCCTGAATCACCGGCAACCACCTTTTCAAGCCCGGTGCCGATCAACGGGGCAGAAGTGCGCAGCAGCGGCACAGCCTGCCGCTGCATGTTCGAACCCATCAGGGCCCTGTTAGCGTCATCATTCTCCAGGAAGGGAATCAGAGCCGTGGCAACTGAAACCAGTTGATTCGGCGCCACGTCAAAATAGGTGATTTGATCACCTGTGGTGATGACAACCTCACCCTCTTCCCGGGCAATCAGGTTATCATCTTTAATTTTACCTTTTTTATCCAATTCAACCTTGGCAGGAGCAATCAGCTCGTTTTTCTCCGCCATGGCATTCAGATAAACAACATCATCGGTTATCTTGCGGTCAACCACTCTGCGGTATGGTGTTTCTATGAACCCGAACTCGTTCACCCGGGCATACGCTGCCAGGGAAACAATGAGACCGATGTTGGGGCCTTCAGGAGTTTCAACGGGGCATATTCTGCCATAATGGGTGGGATGGACATCCCTGACCTCAAACCCGGCCCGTTCCCTTGACAGGCCACCGGGACCGAGGGCGCTCAAACGCCGCTTGTGGGTCACTTCTGAAAGCGGGTTTGTCTGGTCCATGAACTGGGACAGCTGGCTTGTGCCAAAAAACTCCTTGATAGCCGAAGTAATGGGCTTGGGATTTATCAGGTCATGGGGCATGAGGGTTTCAACCTCCTGCAGCGTCATGCGCTCGCGGATTGCACGTTCCATGCGCACCAGGCCGATGCGGTACTGGTTCTCAACAAGTTCTCCGACAGTCCGCACACGTCTGTTGCCAAGATGATCGATGTCATCAACCTTGCCCTGCTCATCTTTCAGACGCACCAGGTAGCGTACCGATTCAACAATATCTTCCTTGGTCAGGGTTTTGACCGAAATATCGGTATCAATCTTCAGCCTGGCATTAATCTTGAACCGCCCCACCTCGGAAAGATCATAGGTGGCAGAATTAAAAAACAGGTTGTTGAAAAAGGAGGTTGCAACTTCCTGGGTGGGCGGACTGCTGGGGCGCAGACGCCTGTATATCTCGAGTAATGCCTCTTCTGTATCTGCGACCTTATCGAGGGCCAGGGTCTTTCTGAAAGAATCGCTGACATGGGTGCCATCTATAAAGAGCACTTCAAAGTTCTTTATCTTTGCATCCAGGATAGAATCAAGAACAGATTCGGTAATCTCGGAATTTAATTGGGCTATTACCTCATTGGAAGACGGATCAATTATGTCCTGGGCAAGATATTTACCAAGCAGCTCTTCCGGCTCCGTATCAAACTCTTTTATTTGGGCCTCAATCATTTTTTTGATAAGGGCCTTACTAATTTTCCTGTTCTTTTTGACAATGATCTCGCCTTTTTTCGGTCCGACTATGTCCTGGAGTGCCCGCTGCCCCAGCAGAAGGTCCGGATCGAATTCCTTTTTCAATTTCTTGCGCTTAATCGATATTTTCTCCGTCTTATAAAAAAGTCCCAGCAGTTCTTCAGAATTGTATCCCAAAGCACGCAAAAGGGTTGTCACCGGGAACTTTCTACGCCGGTCAATACGGACATAGAGAACATCCTTGACGTCAAACTCAAGATCAATCCATGAACCGCGTACCGGAATTATTCTTGCTGAGTAGAGAAGTTTCCCGCTGGAGTGGGTCTTGCCGTTGTCATGGGCATAAAAAAGCCCCGGTGAGCGTTGCAACTGGCTTACAATAACCCTCTCTGTACCGTTGACAACAAAAACACCGTCCCTGGTCATAAGCGGCACCGAACCAAGGTATACTTCCTGTTCCTTGATATCCCGGATATTTTGGACTCCGGTCTCGGTATCGGTGTCATATGTCACCAGCCGGACCGTAATCTTGATGGGCACTTCATAGGTCATGCCCCTTTCAACGCATTCATCCACCGTATACTTCGGCTCGCCGTAGTTGTATCGGACAAACTCTAAAAAGCATGTACTGTTAAAATCCGAAATCGGGAAAATGCTTTTAAAGATGCCCTGCAGTCCCACGTCTTCCCTTTTATCTGGTGCAACGTGCAGCTGCAGAAATTTTTCATACGATATTCTCTGCATCTCAATAAGATGCGGAATCTCGACAATACTGGTGGTTTTTGCAAAATTCTTTCTGACTCTGTTCATCGTCCCCATCGAGCAATGCCCTCGTCTTAATTAACCTGTTTGAAACCCCTGCGGACCGCCGCGGGAATCCCCTTAGGTAAGGATGTTATTTTTATCAGATTCGCTCGTTTATACTCTGTTGTTAAGGATGTAACTCCGCAGCAGATACGCTCAAATTTCAAGCTGCGGAGAATATTCTCGCTGTTCCTGTTCAGCCCCCTGTTGTGTCGCAGTACCTGGTTTCTGCAAAGGATCCGCCCCAATAACCTCACAAGCATTTTTAAAAATGATATTAATTAATTGCGGCACATTTGAAGGGGTGGCCGCCACCCGCTTTTTTTCTGTTCCTTGAGAACGCGACGACGCTACAGAGAGTTTTCTCCGTAGCGTCCTATTCAGTAAATGCCAGTCACTTTGTTCCCCGCCTGACTTCTGCCCTGAAGCAATCCCGGCATAGATTGAAGTTCCTGTAACGTGACGATTTAAGTACCGATTTATTTAAGTTCAACTGATCCGCCAACCGCCTCGATTTTTTCCTTAATTTCCTGGGCTTCTTCCTTGGATACCCCTTCCTTGACAGGCTGCGGGGCAGATTCAACTAGGTCCTTTGCCTCTTTCAAACCGAGTGAAGTGATGGCACGGATCTCTTTGATAACTTTTATTTTCTGATCACCTGCAGCCGTGAGAACCACATCAAATTCTGTCTTCTCCTCTGCCGGAGCCGCTCCAGCATCAGCCGCTGCTGCCCCTGCTGCGGCAACTGCAACAGGTGCTGCTGCAGAAACACCAAACTTTTCTTCCAGTTCCTTGATAAATTCAGAGAGCTCAAGAACGCTCATACTTGAAATAAATTCTACGACATCATCTTTTTTTACAGCCATTTTCTTTTCCTCCTGGCGACTTTGTTTATTGTCAAAATTTTAATTAGCAGCCTGTTCTTTCTGTTCTTTAATTGCCTGCAGTGCATACAGAAAAGTTCTGGGAACACCGCTTAGCACCCTTACAAGACCGGTTGGTACCGCATTCATTACCGAAAGCATCTGGCCCAGCATGACTTCTTTGCTAGGCAACCTGGACAATGATATAATGTCCTCTGCTGACAATAATTTGCCATCAAGCGATGCTGACCGAATCTTCAGTTCAGGATGATCTTTGCAAAAATCTGCGAGGATCTTAGCCGGCGTTACGGGATCTCCGTAGGAAACAGTTATTGCTGTAGTTCCTACAAAATGTTCCTGCAATTCCTTATACTCCGTATCCTCAACAGCTCTGATGAGCAGAGTGTTTTTTGCAACCCTGAACTCGGCATCATTCCTGCGTAAGTTGTGCCGCAATTCCTGCAGAACCGGAACTGTAAGGCCTTTGTAGTCGGCAACTATGGCAATTTTTGCTTTTGCAAACTTGCCACTGAGTTTCGCGACTTCTGCAACCTTTTCCTCACGATTCACTTTTTTCCCTCCTGTTGTAGCCCAAAACAATTTTGGACCGATAAAGGTTTACAGCAGGTACAGGCTTCTTTCATGTCGCCGAGTGTTTGCTAACTGTTTCTTGCAACTCTTTTCAGAGATAGAGGATTCCCACTGCTCTGGATCTCTGATGTAAAAACATTTCGCAAATCGTGTCTCGGCAGGTCCCGGCTTGCGCGGGATTAAACAAAAACGTACCTGCTGTCTTCGACAATGAAACCGGATGCATCAAATACCCGGATTTCTTTATACTATTAAATGAAACTCGCATCCGAGTCCCATATTGATTACTGCTTTGTTGCCCCTATGCCTGCTTAACCTCATTTCGGATATCCAGAGGATCAACCTTCACCCCGGGGCCCATGGTTGTGGAAAGGCTGATGCTTTTCAGATAAATACCCTTGCTCGTCGAGGGTTTCAGCTGAATGATCCTGTCAACAAAAGCCAGAATGTTTTCCTTCACCTTCTGGGAACCAAATGAGGCTTTGCCAAGCATGGCATGGATGACACCGGCTTTATCAACTTTGAAGTCAACCTTGCCGGACTTGATTTCCTTTACAACCCTTCCCACATCAAAAGTAACCGTACCCAGTTTGGCATTTGGCATCAAATTTCTCGGTCCGAGGATCCTGCCAATTTTGCCCACGGTGGCCATCATGTCCGGCGTGGCAATCGTACGGTCAAATTCAAGCCAGCCGCCTTTGATCTTTTCCACAAATTCGTCACCGCCGGCATAGTCAGCACCTGCATCAAGGGCCTCTTTTTCTTTATCGCCCTTGGCAAATACTAAAACCCGGATATCCTTGCCTGTGCCATTTGGCAGCACCACACTGCTCCGTACCATCTGGTCCGCATGGCGGGGATCGACTCCGAGCCGAATGGCTATGTCAACAGACTCGTCGAACTTGGCATAGCTACCCTTCAGGGCAAGCTCAACCCCTTCTTGGAGACTGTACATTTTGCTGGTATCGATATCCTCTAGTGCTTTTCTGTAATTTTTGCCCTTTTTAGCCATGGCTTTGTTCTCCATCTATGTAAAAATATCTCTACTGGTTTCGTAATGAACTTTTTTTTGTTAAAGGAATCAAAAGACAAACTTATTCAACAATGGTCAAGCCCATACTCCTGGCCGTTCCTTCAATAATCTTCATGGCACCATCAACATCAAAAGCGTTTAAGTCCGGCATTTTGAGTTCAGCGATTTCCTTGATCTTACCCCGCGAAATTTTACCAATTCTTTCCAGCTTCGGATTACTGGACCCCTTCTTGAGCTTAGCGGCCTTCATTAAGAGCACTGCAGCCGGAGGCGTCTTGGTGATAAAGCTGAAGGATCGGTCAGCATATACCGTAATTATTACTGGAATAATAGTATCGCCCTGTCCCTGGGTTTTGGCATTAAATGCCTTGCAGAATTCCATGATATTAACACCATGCTGACCGAGTGCCGGGCCAACCGGAGGAGAAGGATTAGCTGCACCGGCAGGAATCTGCAGTTTTATATATGATTGAATCTTCTTTGCCATTATTGCCTCCTAAATCAAAACAAGATATAGGGAAATCAGAGAATATTTTCCCTGACTTCCTTTACTTTTTTATGCTGCATACATAGCCAGCCGACTGATCAGTCACTGGCTACCTGTACAAATTCAAGTTCCACAGGTGTTGAACGCCCAAAAATAGAAACCATAACCCGAACCCGTCCCTTGTCAGGATAAACCTCATCAACGACTCCTTGAAAATTAGCAAAGGGTCCGTCAATAACCCTGACAGCATCACCAACTTCGTAAGTTACCTTCGGCTTCGGCTTCAGGGCGCCGTCTTTAATCCTGCCGATAATTTTCATGGCGTCTTCATCGGAAAGCGACGGCGGGTTCCGGTCATTGCCTACAAAACCCGTGACCTTGGGAGTGGAGCGCACCGTATGCCAGGTATCGTCATTAAGTTCCATGTTGACCAGGATATAGCCGGGGAAAAACTTTCTTTCGGAAGTTTTCTTGGCCCCCTTGACCATTTCAAGAACCTGCTCTTTGGGAACCAGGATTTCACCAAATAAGTCATCCTGCCCGGCGACTCTTATCCGCTCCTGGAGAGTCGTTTTCACCTTCTCCTCAAAGCCGGAATATGTATGTACAATGTACCAGTGCCTTGCCATAAGCTAAAAACACCTCTATTTTATGCTGGTTGCTCCATGTATCTTCCCGATATCACAGCGTGTTTATTTAAGAATGTATGAAACCAGCTTTCCTATAAAGAGATCAACTGCTCCCAAGTAGACTGATACCAGGAAAACAAGGACGAGAACGACTCCTGTTGACCCGATGGTCACTTTCCTGTCAGGCCAGACAATTTTTTTGAACTCAGATTTCACTTCGCCGGCAAATTCCTTGATCCGTGCAAGAGAAATTTTCTGAACGGCCGCTTCATCTACTGCTACCGCTTTATTCTTGGAGGAACGCTCGCCTTTTTTTGCTGCCATTTTATTATCCATTCTTCCAGTTGCCCGGCAAGCTGAAAGTCACTTTTTAAATAGCCATTTCTGACCAGTTTATTGGCAAAATACAGGTCAATGGCAGGCCAGGAGGGATTCGAACCCCCAGCCCCCGGATTTGGAGTCCGGTGCTCTACCAATTCGAGCTACTGGCCTACCCCGGTTATTTTGTTTCCTTATGCAGGGTATGGGTTCGACAAAACCGGCAGTACTTTTTAAATTCCAGCTTATGCGGCGTATTTTTCTTATTTTTTGTCGTGGTGTAATTTCGATTCTTGCACTCAGCACACCCTAATGTGATTATATTTCTCATGCCTGCACCTGATAAAACCTGTTACCTTCTGTTTGTTTTACGAGTAATAGACTCGCAAATCATTTCCTTATTCGATAATTTCACTGATAACGCCTGCGCCGACCGTACGGCCGCCTTCACGGATTGCAAAGCGAAGCTCTTTCTCCATGGCGATCGGCGTG
>PKTW01000077.1 GCA_002868955.1 Desulfobulbaceae bacterium | reverse complement strand
GAACGCTTAGCCACGGGAAAAAAAGTTGAAAAACTTGAAACCCAGCTTAAGGCAATCCTCAATGCCACCGGCGATGCCATCGTCGGCCTGAATAATCTCAGGCGCATAACCCTTTGGAACCCTGCGGCGGAAAAACTTTTTGGCTGGCTGTCCAGGGAGGTTCAGGGCCGCGAGATAGAGATGCTGATCCCTGACGATCTCCGAGAAAATCAGGCGCAGAAATTCCGAAAATTCCTTGCGGGGCAAGAGCAGAAAAAAGGCCAGAAGATCACCTTTCAAACTTCAGCCCTGCGAAGAGACGGGATCACTATCCCGGTTGAAATCACCCTGTCTTCTGCGCTCATTGAGGATAAACTCAGCGGCTTTGCCGTATTTCACGAAATCACAGAAAGAAAACGCACAGAAAAAATACTGCTGCAGTCGGAAAAAATGCGCTCACTGGGGGAGATGGCAAGTGGGGTTGCCCATGACTTTAACAACAGCCTGACAACTATCCTGGGTAATATTGAGCTGCTCAAAGAAAAAGGGATTGATAATGCAGTTGCCGAGAAACTTGCTGCCATTGAAAAGGCTGCCCGGCAGGGTGCGGAGACCATTGCAAACTTGCAGGGATTCAGCCGCTCTGCTGATGATGCTGCGCATAAGCACATTGAACTGCTGGCCTTAAAACCCCTGATTGAGGAGGTGCGAAATCTCACCCGCTTCAGGTGGAAAGACCTGCCCCAGAAAGAAGGGTATACCCTTGATTTTACAATGGAAATTGAAAGCTCCCCTGCTCTGCACATTAATGGCTCCGGGTTTAAGGAAATGCTGACAAACCTAATCTTCAATGCTGTTGACGCTATGCCCAGGGGCGGGCATATCCATCTCAGCGTGAAACAACAAGAGGAAAAGGTTGCACTGATAGTGCAGGACAACGGTATCGGACTGGCAAAAGAAGATGCAGCTCACATTTTTGATCCCTATTTTACCACCAAGGGGCGAGGGCATGCCGGCCTTGGATTAAGCATTGCCAAACGCTTTGTTGAGCGTCACGGCGGCTCTATCACGGTGGAGAGCATCAAAGGAGCCGGCTCCACCTTTACAATCGAGTTTCCTCTACTCACTACTTCTGATCCGGCAAAAGTGGACATGATTAAAAAGTCCGCACAGCCTATCCATTTGCAGATTCTTGTCATTGATGATGAACCTCTTGTCCGGAGCCTTTTAAAGCAGGTCCTCGAAAATAGAGGGCATGCCGTGACGGAAGCCGGCAACGGCCAGGAAGGTGTACGCTGCTTTCGGGAAAACAATATTGACCTGGTCATCACGGATCATGGCATGCCTGTCATGAATGGTTTGGATGCCGCTTTCCGCATCAAGAAACAAAAACCGAAAACGCCTGTACTGCTCATTACCGGTTGGCAGACGGAAACCGATGCTGTTTTTCAGAAGCCAAGCTCCATAGATGAATTTATTACCAAGCCGTTCGATCTGGAAAAGATCATTGCTCTGGTTGAATATTATGGAGGTAAAGCAAAAAGTTTACAGCACCAATGAGAACAAAATACCAGAGCCGCTGCATACTTTTCCCCGGTTTACTAGCAAACTTACCACGGTGGCCGGGAACTTTCCCGGCAGAACAGCAGCAATCTTTTTCCCTATCCTTCAACTACATCAGTATGTCAAAAAAGAAGCACTGAAATTACAGCAATCACTATAAGGGGCAGGTAGCGAAAAAAAGGTGGCGCCACCTTTTCAGGCGGAAGTGCTGCCGTGAGTCTGTTTGCGACAAAGAAGGAAAAGATCAGTCCGATAATTAATATTGCAATCTGCAGAATATGTATGGATTGCATATCCAACCTGAACGCTATCAGCGGGAATGAGTATCCCACCTGGTTTCCAAGAATAACAAAAAAATCAGCCGCATGGTTTAAAAGAGGTATAAGGCGGATGGCAATTTCATTTGCATAGATCAGGGGCAGCATTACCATAAAAAAAGTTGAACCAAACCCTTTGCCGGCATCTGTGTCAACCATACCGGTAAAGGCAACACCGGCAACAGCCACATGATAGGCGAACATGACCGCACCAAGCATAAGCAGCCCATATGTGAGTTCCATTGAACCGATGTATGCATCAAGGCGTTGCGGTATTGAGGTGAGAGCAAGCCCCCTGAAAATCTGGGTCCCCCAGAGAAGCGGCACAAAAAGGATCATGGCAATATCAGCCGAACGCGTATTCCAAAGCTCCCAGCCGGGCGGTCTCAAGTTGAACCGTACTGCCTCATTTTTACAGGCTTTCATGCAGTTGCCGCACAACACGCAATCCTGGTTGGTATCCATGGCAAAAGGACCTTTTGACATGGAGCAGCCGGGCACATCATCTCGTCCTGTATAGCAGTCAAAGGTTGTGCATTCATGACTGCAGTAATTGTAATTCGCCCTGACTTCAACAATTGAAGCCCTGGCAAAAGTTGCAACCATCTGGCCCAGGGGACAGAAAGACCGGCACCAGGTCCTTCCTTCAAAAAAAACGGCAAATAGAACCGCTGAACCTAGCATGGCGATAAGCAGCCAGGCTGTTTCCGAAGGCCTCTCCCACATATCAAGCGCGGCCTGGGACCAGAAAAT
>PKTW01000031.1 GCA_002868955.1 Desulfobulbaceae bacterium | reverse complement strand
GAATTGACCGTCATCAGGACAGTTGGCATCGTTTGCTGCGTTTACACAGGTGTCATTCACCTCGTCACACGAGTCGTCGGTACAGCCGACACCGTCACTGCAGCCAACAGGTGTTCCTGACTGGCATGTATCAGTACCGTCACATGTTTCAGTGCCATTGCAGTAAAAGCCATCATCACAGTCAGCATTTTCCGTACATTCACAATCAGAATCCGCACTATCATATGCTAGGTCGCCATCATTGTCGTTGCCTTGGGCTGTACCGGCAAAATTTTCTGGGCCGTTAACATTACAAGGGTTCAGGGTTGTTCCTGTTACAGTATTCGTGATAGAGCCATACCAGGGTGGCATGACATCCTCGTCAACTGGAGCCGAATCATTGTGGCAACTATTACATTTTTGACCATTACTATCTGCCGGGACACCTGCATTGATGTGGTGCAGACGAAGACCTACACCATAACCGCCATTTCCAGCATCCTCCAAACGGCCATGACATCCGCTGCAGGAGATTGCATTATCACCATCCGCAGCAACATAAGAACTGCTAAGGTTTACCTGCCAGCCGGAAGTTTTCGTGCCAAAATGGCAATTATTACAGTTGCTGCCAATATTGGTTCCATTTAAATGACCAGTATGCAGATGAGTTCCCCAGTCAGAGCCATCCGCAGGTGAGGTATACCTACCTGAACTGAAGGCACCATGGCACTGGGCGCAACCACCCGTTGTGCCAATATCCTCTGAATAAAACTGGTACGCCTGCGCATTGAATGCCCAGAATAGCAGCCCTGTAACTACAATAAGACAGCTAAAAACAATTGGTGACTTCTCCATTTATCCTTCTTAATTAGCTTTTCATAAGCCATTTGCGATTTGTGATATTTGCCCCTTAAATTTAAGTATCTCATATGTAATAAATGATCCAATATTCACTAAAAATAACTATCGCCAATTTCCGGTTGGGGTTTTAACTTAATACAAATGAGATAGAAGTCCAAATATCTTGCCAATATCTTGAGTTTTGTCATACTAAATCTGACTCAATATCCACTCGAGGACAATTTCGAAACGGATATTTTTGATAACTCAAAAAGTTTCTTCGATGCAAAAACAATACTAATTGATGCCAAAAAGAAAATTCAATCAAAATCATTAGGAGGAACAATCCCAGACGGCTTCTTTTTCGATGTCTGACCCAAACGCCCCCCAATTTTACCTTGTGGAAGTGGAGTTAGCTAAACACAACTTTTTCAGCCATATATTCCCACAAATAACAAAGTTTTTTGCCTTCTACAAAAATCACAAACAACAAAAGTCTTTAATTGAGAGCCTTTTGGGGCTCATCGAAAAAGACAAGGGATTAAAAAATGAATTCAAAAAGTTAATAGGAAATCAGGAAATTTATAAATTTATTATTGACCTGCTTGATAACAGTCAGAATATTTTATTGATTATAGATGGAGAGAAAAAGTAATTATACAATAACCAATACTTACACAATCACCCCTTGCAAGGTCGGATTTATATTATTAGCATTATCTTTATATTTTCTTTTTACACCCTACGAAGAAGGTGATGATATTTAATAAAGTTTGGTAGTGATGAATGGGATTTTTCGATAAACTTAAAAGGGAGATGTATATAAATAAGCTCGTAACCGCTTACAAAATGACTTATGAATGTGGAGACTATGCTGCTATGGAGTGTTTAACAAAAAATTATTCCACTAAAGAACTTAAAGAAATTTATGATTTTTTGAGAGATGCGAAAAAATCAGGTCTACTACTCACCATGATTTTGGCCCCTCAATTCAAAGAAAATTTTAGAGATGTTACAGAAATAGACAAAAAATATAATGGTAATTGACCCAAATTAATTAAAATGGAGTTGCTTTTATATTACCCCTGCCTTCAGGCGGGGTTTTTTATTTGATATTTTAGATGTCCGTTGGATATGTTAAGACAAATTTTGAATTACTAAACTCAAGATGTTGGCAAGCCCTGTACTTTGTAAAAGGAGTTAAAAAGAGAAAAATGATAATGAATTATATACAAAAGGTGCTAGCAGTTTTCTTTGTGATTGGATTCATATCAATATGTGTGACTCACCAGAGTATAGCTGAATCAAATTTTCAAGAAATAATCTCTAAAGCTGAACAAGGAGATGCTGACGCTCAATATCATTTAGGATCTATGTATTATAGTGGTGAAGGAGTTCCTCATGACGATGAGCAAGCTATCCAATGGTATACAAAAGCCGCTGAGCAGGGGCATGTTGATGCTCAATATAATTTAGCTCTTATGTATAAACATGGTCAAGGAGTTCTTCTAAATTTTAAGCAAACTATCCAATGGTATACAAAAGCCGCTGAGCAGGGGCATGTTGATGCTCAATTTTTTTTAGCTCGTATGTATAAAAATGGTGAAGGAGTTCCTCAAGATTTTAAGCAAGCTATCCAATGGTATACAAAAGCCGCTGAGCAGGGGGATGTTGATGCTCAATATAATTTAGCTCTTATGTATAAAAATGGTGAAGGAGTTTTGCAGGACTATATGATAGCTTATGCATGGTTTAATCTTGCAGCTTTTCAAGGTGGAGAACTTCCTAGAAAGAATATAGACATTATCTTAGAAAGAATGACCCCAAGTCAAATTGAGGAAGGGCAGAAACATTCCAAAGAATTATACGATAAGATATACAATCGGGACAAGTAACTAAAGAATACAAAGGCCTTCATTGAGATTGATATATCTCTTTGGAGGTTTTTGTGTTTTTGGCCTTAAAAATTATATGAAGGTGGAGGCATGATATGAAGAGGACTTCAAAAGTACCAAAAGTACTTATCTTGTTGGTAGTTCATATGCTGATTTTCAGCATTACAGCTACTAATTCCCACGCAGGTGAAATGGATTACGATTTCAATTCAACCGAGGATTTTCGTAGAGCAGCACAAGAAGGTAACGCTGAGGCAGTTAAACTGTTTATTAAGGCCAATATGGACGTCAATAGCCATAATGAATACGGATTAACCGCTCTACTAGCCGCGACTAGGTTTCACCATGCAGATGTAGCAAGACTCCTCATTGAAAATGGTGCGGATGTCAATGCAAGTGCTGATGATGGAGACACACCCCTGATATTTGCTGCTAATGGTAATATGGTAGATATTGCAAGGCTTCTCATTGAGCATGGCGCAGACGTAAACGCCAAAACATATTTTGGGGAGTCTGCACTAATAGTGGCTCAGAAAAAAGGCCATATGAATATAGTGAAACTTCTAAAGGAGGCAGGGGCAAAGGAATAACGCTTCTTGTACAGACTTATTTATTCAGATTAAAATGCAAATATTTAAGATAACTGCTGATATGTCTGACAGTGTCAAGCAGAAAATGAAACAAGCATTTTTCAAAACAACTCAAGTATTCAAAACTGTAATGCCAATGCTTACAGGTGTCCTTCTACTTGTCAGCCTTCTGCATCAGTTTTTTAAGAACAATTATCAACACTGGTTCAGTGGGAATTTAATACTTGATCCATTCATAGGGGCGATAGCCGGTTCAATCTCTTTCGGCATGCCAGTAACAAGCTATGTGGTAGGAGGTGAACTATTACATGCTGGTGTTAGCCTTCTTGCCGTTACAGCATTCATCATGTCATGGACTACTGTTGGGCTAATTATGATTCCTCTAGAAGCTTCTGCCTTAGGGATACGCTTTGCTATTATACGAAACATCTTAAATTTTATTTTTGCCCTAATAGTTGCCATCTCAACAGTGTCTACTTTAAAGTTTTTATTTTGAAAGCTTAGGAGGAAATATATCTTGAGCAAAGTCAGCGGAAGGATAAAATTTCTTCTTATTATTTTATTGGTTTATTTAATAGTTGGCTTAATAAAGCCTACACTTTCCCTTAATGCTCTTCGTTATTTTGTGGGCATGCTCCCTAAAGTACTTCCTATTCTGACTCTTGTATTTATTATTCTTTTTTTTTACTAACATGTTATTAAGTCCATCGAAAATAAATAAGCATTTAGGAAAAAACTCTGGGGTTAAAGGTTGGCTCTATGCAATAGCTGGTGGCATTTTTATTTCTGGCCCTCCGTATATACTCTACCCTATGTTGGGGGAATTAAAAAAACACGGTGCAAGAAATGGATTACTTGCAACAATGCTATACAATAGAAATGTTAAAATCTATTTTCTGCCTGCAATAATTTACTATTTCAATCTGCGTTATGCGGTTATCCTTTCAATCTACATAATTTTATTTTCAATACTGAATGGCATATTGCTCGAGTTTATTGTTAGTGAAAATGAGTAACTCTAAGCATTTTTCCACCTCTTCCCAAAAGTGCTAAATTCATACCATTCAGCCTGCATTATCATCCTTGTGCACCAGCACTTTTGGGGTACAGTCATAGGTATTTTCCCCTAGCTTTTTTGGGAATTATTCTCACCTAACATGTTCATATTATTACAAAAGTGCGACAATTTGCCACATTGTTATGCTTGTAACAATGTGGTAGCCATGTATTGCCACAATGTGGCTAATGCAATCAGGTTCCTTTTGTTTTTCGGCTGTTTCGGGAAAGCAGAGGGGAAGAGAAGGTCTACCTGAGATGGTGGCTTAAAAAAGAAGGGTCTAAGACAGTGAGGTGGAATGACAAATGAAAGATGAAAGAAAAGAGATTTCAAGAAGAGATGTATTGATCGGAGCAGGAAAAGTCGCAGCAGGTGCTGCTATAGTATCTGTGGGTGTAGCAAGCTTTGTTTCAAATGGAAAGGCAAGCGGGACAACAGTTTATCCTTACAAAAAACTAGATATTGATGAAGTAGCCAGGATCGCCCATGAAACCTATTTCACAAAGTTCTGTGCCGAGACGACACTGACCGGTCTGTTCAAGCCTCTGACAGTCAGCGTTGGTGGACCTTATACGTCATTTCCGCTGAACTCGGTTTTCTGGGCCCATGGTGGTTTGATGGGCTGGGGTACTGCCTGCGGCACCCTGATCGGGGCCGGTATGGCCGTTGGTCTGATCACCGCGGGTGACAGCACCAAGGTTACTACGCCTGGCGGCAGGGCACCGGTTGCGGTTGGCGAGGCAATCATCAACGATGTTATCGCATTTTATGCCAACGAGAATCTGCCACAATATAAGCCGGCAGCAGGCCAGGCAAAGTATGAGGTAAAAAATCAGAGCGTCAGTGATACACCCATTTGTCATATTTCAGTCGGTAAATGGATGGAAAAAGAAGACGTAAAATTTTTCGGCATTGAGCGGAAGGAACGTTGCGCACGTTTGTCTGCCGACATTGCAATGTACACCGCAAAACTCCTTAACGAGTGGGCTGATGGAACTTATAAACCCCGCAATGAGCCTTTGGCTAATGCATTGGACAACCAGATCACGTCGCAGGGCAACTGCGGTGACTGTCACGGCGATAATATCCCGACAGCCAAGGGTGCCTAATTACCAAGGCAGGGTCAGAAATGGCCCTGCCATTTCTTTGCTACGATTCAATATTATTGCTGATATGTCTTACAGTGGCAACTAGAAAAGATTATGGATTGACAGCAGCTGAAACTATCAATAACTGCTTCAATTGAAGTCGTGAATCATTCCTGAAATATCAAGATTGCCAGTGGACATCTTCACTAATAATTTGAGCTGAAAAAGTTAAGATTGTGGCAAGACATATCAACTCTTCAAGCATCTTTATATTTCGGTAAATTGGTTGTCTCTTTTTCTATACATTTTGTATAGTAATGTTTATTAATCTCTTTAAGATTATACGGCTTTGATTCAAATAACCATGCATGATATACAGAGATGACTGAACAGACTGAAGCTAACACACAGCATGAACATGAAGAGCATCAGCGATGTGAAAGTCTTCTGGGAGAAATTTCACTGCGCTATATCAATCTGCCAGTCGATCAGATAGATAGCTGCATTGAAAATGATCTGCGCTTGATCTGCGAATGCCTGGACCTGGATAATGTCTCTTTTTGGGAGTGGTCGGACGAGACACCGCAGTGCCTGTTGTTGGCCCATCTCTACAGCATGCGGGGAGAAATTACGCCTCCTGACCGGATTGATGCGCAAGAGTTTTTTCCCTGGGTAGTGAATAAAATATTGATCGGCGAAACGCTCATTCTGTCCACGGAAGATATGGTGCCGGAGGCTGCCCGCGATCAGGAATCCCGCCGCTTCTTTGGTGTAAAGTCTTCGGTGGTTGTGCCACTTTCTGTTGAAGGTGGACGATTGATTGGCGCTGTGGCCTTTGATATGACAAGAGAAGAACGTGACTGGTCGGAAGAGACTGTGCAGCGGCTAAAGCTCATATCGCAGGTTTTCTGTAATGCGTTGCTCCGTAAGGAATCGGACAGGATTCTGAGTCAGAGTGAAGAACGGCTCAGCCTGGCTGCAGAATCAGCTGAGGCCGGACTTTGGGAACTGAATTTTAACACCGATCAATTCTGGACCACAGAAAAGGCCATGGCAATCTTCGGATATGGTCCAGGGGAAACTATAAATATGGAGCGCTTTGAACAATCAGTTTTCCCAGAAGATTTTACGTCTGTCCGACAGGCCATCTCCCAATCACTTGAAAGAAATGAACCTCTCAGCGTTGAATACAAGATCCTGACCGGTAATGGCAGTATGAAGTGGATCCATTCCAGCGGCCGTCCCTACTTCAAACCTAACGGGGAGCCCGATCGTCTGCTGGGCGTATCCATTGACATAACCAAACGCAAGATTATGGAGGAAAAGCTGCGGGAAAGTGAGGTAATTCTCAGGAATAACCAGAAAGACCTGCAGAAACTGGCGGGCCGACTGATCTCGGTAAAGGAGGAGGAACTTCGCAGGCTGTCACGGGAACTCCATGACGACCTTACCCAACGGCTGGCAGTTCTTGCCATCGAGGCCGGCAAGCTGGAGCTGCAGATGAACGATAACGAGCAGACCCTTCCTGAATCCATACAAAGAATATCAGGGATTAAGGAGCAACTGATCAAGGTCTCGGAAGATGTGCACCGCATCTCGCGCCAGCTGCATCCAACCATTCTTGAAGACCTGGGACTTGTAAGGGCAATAGAGTCTGAGTGTGCATCCCTTGGCCAGAGAGAAAATGTTGAAATCATTTTTACGAATGAGGATGTTCCAGACGGGTTACCGAACGATGTCCCTCTCTGTCTTTACCGGATTTTACAGGAAAGTCTGAACAATTGTATTTGCCATTCCGGGGCGAATAGATGCAAGGTTGCTTTAAAAGGCTCTGACAATGCAATTACTCTTGCTGTAGAAGATAAAGGTGCGGGTTTCGATCCTGCTGAAGTGCGTGACAAGCCGGGGCTTGGCCTTTCAAGCATGCGCGAAAGGGTCCAGCTCGTTGGAGGACATTTTACTGTTAATACAGAACCTGGCCGAGGAACATCTATCCATGTCAGCATACCTCTGAAGAGGGCCGAAAAATGAGGTCGCGCATCCTTCTTGCCGATGATCACCGCATAGTTGCAGAAGGTATGCGCAGCCTGCTTGAACCAGAATTTGAACTTATCGGTATTGTTGAAGATGGACGTGCACTTCTTGCTGCAGCAGAAAAATTCCGGCCGGACGTTATTATTGCCGATATCTCCATGCCTCTTTTAAACGGCATTGAGGCAGTACGCCAGATCAAAAAGACTGATAAGGGTGTCAAAGTCATATTCCTTACCATGCACCCGGATGTTACGTACGCTGTCAGTGCAATGGAAGCCGGAGCCCTGGGCTATGTTCTGAAACATTCCGCACCGTCGGAATTGACCGCAGCTGTTCGTCAAGTGCTCAGGGGGAAAACCTATATAACCCCGCTTCTTGAGGGAGAAGTCATGCTCAGCCCGAAGAAGGGTTCAATAGAGCGGCGCGAAGAATCATCCCATCTTACCAAACGTCAGCGCGAAGTGTTGCAGCTGCTGGCCGAGGGCTACCTGGGAAAAGAGATTGCGTCCATGCTGAACATTTCCACCAGGACCGTAGAATATCACAAGTATAAGATGATGAAAGATGTGGGCATTAAAACGGTTGCTGATCTTATACGCTATGCTGTTAAGCACAATATTGTCAGCGAGTAAAAACACTATTCCAATAAAATTTCAAAAACCTAGTAATTTCCCTAGTTCCTTTCCTCCCAACTTCCTTGCTAAATTTATAAACTGAATTGACAAGTACATTATCACCCCTGCTCATTACTTAGCTGTAATCTCAAGGGGCATGAACCATCCCCTTTGTATCATATGGCTTGCAGGTGAAGCTGTTTAGTTTTCACGGATACTCTAATTGTCTATCAGCAATGGGAGAAACATGAAGTGAAACAGGAGAGGGTACTTCTTGCCGACATTCACCAGAACATGCTCGCAGGGGTGAGAATCATCCTGGAGTCCATGTTTGAAAAGGTCTTCATGGTTGCCGACGAGGGTTCACTGCTGGAGGCGGCAGAGAAGATCAAGCCTGATCTCATCATTGCCGATCTTTCTCTGCCTGTCACCGTGGAGATCAATATCGCCCGCCGCCTTCATAAGGCCTTCCCTAAAATAAAACTGATCATCCTGAGTGTTCATGATGAGTCTTCCGCAATCAATGAATGCATGGAAGCCGGAGCCAAAGGATTTGTCCTCAAGAGAACCGCGGTGAATGATCTTGTTCCCGCTATAGAGGCTATCCTGCAGGATGATCCATATATTTCGCCTGCAGCCCTGATAAAACAAGAAAACATCCCTGTGTATATGAAAAATTCAAAGAGTTGATCACCGGAGACGGTAGGCAGCACTTTTGAAATAATAATTAATAAGGTTGAATCAATATAAAAGGAGGCAGAAAGATGAACATGTTAAAATTTAAAACTGTAGTACCATTGATATTGCTGGTTGTGCTCACAATGTCAGTGACCATCTTCACGGAGACCAGGGCACAGACACCGGCGGTGGATCCGGCAGCCACGGAGATTCTGAAACGGATGACGAACTACCTCGGCAGCCTGAAACAGTTCAGTGTCCACACGCAGAATACCTTAGAGGACGAACTTGACTCCGGGCACAGGATTGACCTCGATGTTTCGGCGAGTGTGACAGTCAGCCGACCGAACAAGATACGTGCAGAAAGGAAGGGCGACCTGGTCGACCAGGTCTTCTACTACAATGGTACGACCCTGACGCTGTACAACCCGTCCTCCAATGTTTATGCAACAGAGCCTGCATCAGACACCTTCGAGGAGATGTTCATATATTTATACGATACGCTCGGGTTCGGCACACCAATATCGGACCTGGTATATTCTGACTCCTTTCCGCTGTTAATGAAGGATGTGATCTTTGCAGCAGTGATCGGCAAATCCTTTATAAACAGTGTCAAGTGTGATCATCTGCTTTTCAGCCGTCCTGGAGTTGATTTCCAGGTATGGGTTTCCGAAGGCAGCAAGCCTTTACCTCTTAAGTATGTTGTCACAGACACAACAATCGCCGGACTCATGAGTGTTGTTACGATCATGAGTGACTGGAACGTAGCCCCCGCTGTGGATGATGACGAGTTCACATTCGTACCGCCCAAGGGTGTACAGAAGATTAATTTCATGCCGTTTTAAATGACACCTACAGGAGAAAGCAAATGAAGAAATTACTGCAGATTTCAGCAATAGCCATAACCCTTATATTGATGCTCATTGCCGACATACCGATGATGCTCATTGACGACTTACCGATTCTGTCGGTGGAACTGGCGTCAGAAGCAGAGGCAGTACTTGGTGTCCGGCGCAGGACCCGACGGCGGACTGCCGTAGTTGTGGGCAGCACCACAGCTGCTGCTACGGCAAGTGCTGAAGCATCACAACAACAAGCTGCCGCCGCTGAACAACAAGCTGCTGCTGCACAGCAAGAAGCCGCTGCCGCTCAACAACAGTTAGCTGCTGCCCAGGCACCTTCAGGAGTTTCGGTAGGTACCGTGGTGCAAACATTGCCCGCAGGATGCAAACCTGTCACGGTGAGCGGTGTCGCGTATCAAGACTGTGGAGGCAGTTTCTACAAGACGGCTTTCCAGGGTAACAACTTGGTCTATGTCGTTGTGCAGAACCCATTGTAATACAGGAATCGACATTATCATCAAGATGGTGGCAGCAAAATAGGTGTCAAAAAATACTGTGCAACAAAAGGAGGGCCAATTATGAAACGAAAAGTTGTCCGGGTATCTTTTAAAGTAAAAGAAAAAAAGTTTACGTTCATAACGGTATGCGCATTTGCAGTCGCCATGCTCATGGGCACTTTTGTTGGAGCAGCGCCGGTTTCGGCTGCCGGCGAAGTACAGATCACTGGCAAGTTGGGGGCGCCGTCTGCCACCACGACCATCAAGGGTGACCAACTTCCGCCGATGCCGGACAAAAAGTTTGGCGGCAAGATTGAACGCAATGTTACTCAATCGACACCCTACTGGCCGCCTCGTTTGGCGCCGCCGAAGGGTGCGCCCAACATTCTTCTGATCATAACCGACGACGCGGGTTATGGCGTGTCCAGCACTTTCGGGGGAGTCATACCTACGCCGGCAATGGACCGTGTTGCCAAGGAGGGTCTCCGCTACACTAACTTCCATTCCACGTCTGTGTGCTCGCCGACGCGGGCATCGCTCATCACGGGGCGTAACCATCACCAGGTTGGCACTGGTTCGATACCGGAATTGTCGACAGGCTACCCTGGCTACAACAGCATAATGACCAAGGATAAGGCGACGATTGCCAGAATCCTCAAGGGGCATAGCTACGTGACGTCCTGGTTCGGCAAGAATCACAATACGCCGGATCTCCAGAACAGTAAGATCGGGCCGTTTGATCAGTGGCCGATCGGTCTGGGCTTTGACTATTTCTATGGGTTCATGGGCGGTGACACCAGCCAGTGGCAACCGGCCAATTTGGCCCGCAACACGACCTATATCTACCCATTCGATGACGATCCCGATTTTAACCTGATCACAGCAATGGCGGATGACGCGATTGATTACATGAAGACCGTTGACGCATTGAATCCAGATCAACCCTTCTTCATTTACTATGCACCCGGCGCAACCCATGCGCCGCATCACCCGACACCGGAGTGGATCGAAAAGATCAGCAAGATGCACCTTTTTGACGAAGGCTGGCACAAGCTGCGCGAAACGATCTTCGCCAACCAGAAGAAGCTTGGAGTTATTCCGGCGGATGCCAAGCTGACGCCGTGGCCCAAGGATCTGATCAAGGAATGGAATCAACTCAATGACACTGAGAAAAAGCTGTTCATCAAACAGGCGGATGTATTCGCCGCCTACGTGGCTTACACCGATCATGAAATCGGCCGCGTTATTCAGACGGTCGAAGATTTGGGCAAGTTCGATAACACCCTGATTATCTATATCACCGGTGACAACGGTACCAGCTCGGAAGGCGGGCTGACCGGTACGCCCAACGAAGTCGCATCGGTTCAGGGCGTGCATCTGCCGGTGGAGGCGCAGATGCAATTCTACGATGCGTGGGGATCGGATAAGACGTATCCGCATATGTCGGTGGGGTGGACATGGGCCTTTGGCACGCCGTTTTCCTGGACCAAGATGGTGAGTTCGCACTTTGGCGGCACCAAACAGGGCACGGCCATTTCCTGGCCCAAGGTGATCAAGGACAAGGGAGGCATCCGCTACCAGTTCCATCATGTCATTGACATTGCACCGACCCTGCTCGAAGCGACCGGAATTCCAATGCCGGAGGTGGTTGATGGAATCAAGCAGCATCCCATGGATGGCACCAGCATGGTCTATACGTTTGACAAGAAGAACGCGGATGCGCCCTCAAAGCACAAAACCCAGTATTTCGAGATGATCGGTGACCATGCGATCTACCACGATGGCTGGATCCTCAGCACCAAAGTCATGCGTATACCGTGGGACAACAGTGGGACGGCCGACAATGATCCTGCATCCTGGCCGTGGGAACTGTACGACCTCAGCAAGGACTGGACACAGTACAACGACGTGGCCGCAAAATATCCAGAAAAAGTCAAGAAGCTGGAAAAAATGTTCTGGGAGGAAGCGGAGCGGAATCAGGTGCTGCCGATGGATACCACCACCTTCACCCGTTCGATCCTGCCTCGACCCAATCTCACAGCCGGTCGTAGTGTATTCACCTATTCCGGAGAAGTAACGGGTACGCCCAACGGCAATGCACCAAATGTTCTGGCCTCATCTTACAACATCAAGGCCGAGGTTGAGATTCCTGAGGGTGGTGCTGAAGGCATGCTGGTAACCCATGGCGGCAGGTTCACCGGCTACGGATTCTATTTGCTGAAAGGCAAGCCGGTCTATACCTGGAACCTGATGGGCCTCAAGTTGATCAAGTGGGAAGGCCCGGATGCGCTGGCTCCCGGTAAGCACACGCTTGAATTCGATTTCAAATACGATGGTTTGGGTGCCGCCACACTGCAGTATGGAAGCCCCAGCGGCCTTGGTCGCAGCGGAACCGGCTATCTCAAGGTCGACGGGGAAATCGTTGCTACGCAGAAGATGGAAAAGACCGTCCCGATGCTCATGCAATGGTGCGAAAATTTCGACGTAGGGGCCGATACCGGCTCGCCGGTTGATGATAAGGACTATCAACCCCCCTTTCGGTTTACCGGCAAGCTCGACAAGGTGACCCTTACCATCGACCGGCCAAAACTCTCGCCTGAAGACATCAAGAAGCTCGAGACGGCCATGCACAACAATTCGGCGAGCGATTAACACGAAATCCACAGGCGGTCCCGCACGGGACTGCCTGTGATATGAATTGAGTTGAATTCAAGCATGGAAAAGGAGAGCAGCATATGAAAATTATTAGAGGATTCAACAGGAACATGAAATACGCCCTTTTGGCGTTTCTTCTGGCGGCAGTTATGCTGCTATTAAAATCTTGTGCGACAACTCCAATAACTTCGTCCACTTCTTCGGAAGAGCCCCTGTTCATGTTCGTGCAGGTTGCCGATGATCTCAAAGTGGATGACACAGCAAAGACTTTCCGCCTTGTGAATGTTAGCCAGCAGACGCTGTTTTTTTCAGACCGGCCGGACCGGATCGCCGGGCATCTTAAAATGGACAAATATCTCGATGAATGGACAGCAAAAGCCGGCAAGGACAATTTCAGCGCAAATCCTCCGAATGCCACATTATCGATTTATGAACCAGGGCAACCCGACAATACACTTGCCGTAGTCGAGATCACCAACCCTCGAATCGACGGTTCTGATCTCATTTACAGCTACACGCTCATCGACGGCAGTCTCCCCGCCAGCGGCGGAGCGACTACGTTGTTTATCGATAGGATCGGGATCGGCGGCGGGGTCGGCGTAGGCTATCACGGCGCCGGAGTTGGCCGACGCGGTCCCGGTGTTCGCTAGCCTGACAGTATGGAATGAAACAGCTGGCTGTGACGTTTGCAGCTTAGGGAATGTAACATCAACTATCCAGACCCAAAATTTAACTAGTGAGGTGTCGTATGAAATCATCAAAATTAATTAAGGAAGCATCTCTTGCAGCAGTCATTCTGCTCCTGATGATGTTCTGCGGCATTAACACTGCTGCTGCCAAAAATACTGCTGACACTGCCGACAAGTGGCAGTACGAATTCACCATTTACGGCTGGCTTCCGTCCCTTGACGGTACCATTAAATATGATGTGCCGCCTGGTTCCGGCAGCAATGTCTCCCTTGATGTGTCCGATCTCCTGGACTCACTGAATTTCGTCTTTATGGGTACTTTTGTAGCCCAAAAAAATAAACTGTCATATGCTGTTGACCTTATCTACATGGATGTAAGCAACAGCAAGAGTACGGACATTACTGTCGGCCCCGGCCAAGGGGTGCCGCTGGGTGTTCACGCGGGTCTCGGACTTAAAACCTGGGTGGTAACCGGACATGTCGGTTATGACGTGATGCAGACAGACAAGGCCCGGATGGCAGTCTTTGGCGGGGTCCGCTATCTCGATCTTTCTACTGATATAAGTATTGACATAAATGGGCCCGCCCCCCCGAATCCACCACCGTCTTACCTATCCGGGTCAAATGATTTCTGGGATGGCATAGTTGGTATCAAGGGCGGCATCATGCTGAACGAAAACTGGTATATCCCCTACTATGTTGATATCGGTACCGGTCAATCGAAATTCACCTGGCAGCTCTATGCCGGAATCGGCTACAACTTTTCCTGGGGTGACATCAGGCTGGCTTACCGATACCTGGAATATGACCAGGATGACGACAAGCTTGTCCAGGACCTGAAACTCTATGGCCCGCAGCTGGGAATAGGATTTAGGTTTTAGGGAGCCTTTATATCCTATGCAAGAGAAACAAATCGAACAATATGCTCAAAGGCAATAGAATAGGCAGGATAATGGTTTTGGGCACCTCGTGCTTCATGCTGCTTATTTTTTCAGGCTGTGCCCACTATGCAATAGATGATAAGCCTCTGGCTCAGTGGAGTCCGGCGAGTAACAAGGAAATTGGCAGAATGGTGGCTGGGAACCGTTCTTCGGAGGTGCTTGTCCTGGTAGCTTTTTCCGGGGGCGGTACGCGGGCGGCATCCTTTGCCTACGGGGTACTGCAGGAACTGGCGGAGACCGAGGTGATGACCGCAAAAGGCTCCCGGACTCTGCTTAATGAGATTGACATTATTTCATCTGTTTCAGGTGGCAGCTTTACCTCTTCCTATTACGGTCTTTACGGCGACAGGATATTTGAGGATTTTGAAGAACGGTTCCTGCGTCAGGATGTACAAGGTAAATTATTATGGAAGCTGGCCCGGCCGGTTAACTGGTTCAGGCTGGCCAGTGGGGCATACGGAAAGGCGGACATGGCGGCCGAGTACTACAACAAGATCCTGTTTGACAGCGCCACCTTTGCGGACATGCTGAGGCCCGACACCCCGATGGTAGTCATCAACTCCACGGACCTGGCAACCGGAACAAGGGTGGGGTTTACGCAGCTCTTTTTTGATGCCCTATGCCTGGATTTACGATCATACTCTGTTTCACGGGCTGTCACTGCCTCATCAGCGGTTCCCGGCCTTTTTTCTCCAATCACCCTGGAAAATTTCTCCGGCAGCTGCGGGTTTGAACCGCCTGACTGGATAGGAGATGCGCTCAAGGATGAAGACTCAACAAACCGCAAAGCCCATGCCCAGGACATTAAGGCATACCTGGATCGTGAGAAGCGGCCGTGGTTGTTTCTGGTAGACGGCGGCGTAGCTGACAACCTCGGCCTTCGGGCCTTCTATGAACTATTCGAACTCCAGGGTGACCTGCAAAATACTCTGCGGAGCATAAACCATGCTGATGTGAAGCAGATCCTTATGATTGCAGTGGACTCCCATACAAAACCTAACTCTCCATGGGCTCTCAAAAGACTAAACCCTTCCCTACCACAGGTGCTGGGAAGCGTCAGCGCTGTTCAGATAGGCCGCTACAGCAGGGATACCATGGAGATTGTCAACAATGGGTTTTATAAATGGACTGATGAACTCAATAAAGCCGGACATCCTGTAACCTTTGACTTTGTTGAAGTAAGTTTTGCCAATGTCCAAAACGAAGATGATCGCACCAGACTTTTTGAAATCGGCACGAGTTTCAGTCTTAGCAATGAAGAGGTTGATCTGCTTATCGCATCGGCACGCCAGGTATTAAGGCAATCATTCGCATTTCAGGATTTTTTGAATGAAAATAAAGAACTCATGGGACGGTAGTCGAGAAAGTTAATGAGAATGTTGAGTATTGCCTCTTTGGAATTTTATCTGAATAACAGGAGTTCTATGATTTAAAACAAGGCGGTACCTCAGTCAATGTGAAGGACATATTTGTGAGAAGATGCGCTAGGTAGAATTTAGATAATGTAATCATCATATTATTATCGGTGTGTTGCTCATATTGACCTCAATAGTCGTTCTGATTACCGGTATAAAGAATTACAGGAGAATGAGAATGCTTTTTATGAAAGCGTATGAAGCTTTGAGCCCGTCTGATATTAATGTTGGAGGGGATATTGCAGAAGAAGATTCTCTATAGCCACCAATGATCACAATAAAGGAGAAAGCATTTCATTATTGCAGTAAGTGGATAATCGGCCCTTTTTTTATGTTGGTAGTTATGCTGTCTGCTATCCATTGAAAGTCGTGAATGATTCTTATAAGTTCAGGATGTCCAGTGGCCATATTGAATATAATTTGGCCAGATAAAAAGTTAAGATTTTGGCAAACAAGTCCCCAAACAGTCCCTGAAAAAATACTACTTAAGCTAACAGTTTGAAAATATTGAAAAAACTATTTTTGGGACGAAGGTCTGATTCCCGCCGCCTAAACAGTTAAAAATATAATTATTTAAAGTGGTTATGGGCGTCTCTCGCGCAGTCACCAAGGCTAAAAATTGTCTCTTGATAGTCCCCTCCTGAACCATTCTTCAAGACAACTGTGCTCGATAAGATTTTAGATCTGTCCAACCGTAGTTGGCAAAGTGAACGTTTAAGATGTCCATCGCACATCTTCTCTCGATTTCTGCCCCAAAATAGTTT
>PKTW01000134.1 GCA_002868955.1 Desulfobulbaceae bacterium | reverse complement strand
ATTTCCTGTGCATTCCAAAATAGCGGAAATGCTGGCGCAACATGTTATCACGGGTAAACCTGGAACAGCATTAAGCAACACTTTGCAACCTCTTTATGACCGTGTTTTTGCCGAATTTACAAGGCCGGCAGAAACAGCCGCAGATTCCGCTGCCAAGACAGCGGCAATCTATGCCATACTCAGCCCGTCCAAAGAAACCTATATAAAGGTCCCCCCTGTTTATTATTTGGGCAGGCTCAATCCTGTTGAAGCCAGAAAAGGGATGCTCAGACGCCGGGCTCTGGCCAAAGAAGAGTTTGTCAAGATCTTTGCATCTATCATGCTCCAAACGGACCGGAAAACAGCAAACGAGACGGACAACCAAAGTGCTTCGCAAGGCAAACACCCTGGACTATCTGACGAAGAAGGCCTCGGAATGCTCCTGTTTCCAGCCAAAAAACAAGATACATGCGACAGCACCCAGGAAAAGATGGAGACAAACCGCTTTGTGACCCTTGAGGGGCCGGAAACACAATTGCCAAAACCGCTGCGCGAGCTTGCAGAAGAAATCGTTGCTGACCTGGGCCATATTCCCAATGACTACATTTCTGCTGCCCAGGGCATGGCCGGCCAGGCTGCAGCTTCCATGCCGGTTGCATGCAGTCCCGGAGGCGAAAGCCTCGCGGCTCCTCTGATCTATGATGAATGGGATTTCCGGCGGAATGGTTTCAGGAAAGACTGGTGCATTCTCCGTGAAAAACAATTGCAGCCGATCAGGGGCACTTTTGTTGATTCCACCCTTGATAAGTATCAGGGACTGCTACGGCAACTCAAAAAGCAATTCGAAATGCTGCGCAGCAAGGAACGCTTTATAAAACGTCAACGGGACGGCGATGATATTGACCTCGATGCCCTGATCGAATCCATTGCAGATACCCGGGCCGGCAAACCGGAGTCCGAACGTTTGTTCATCCGTTTGCAGCGTGATGAACGCGATATTGCCGTGCTCTTCCTGGTGGATATGTCGTCCTCCACCGAAGGTTGGATCAACCAGGCCCTCAAGGAGGCTCTTATCCTCATGGGCGAGGCGCTCCAGGTGCTCGGCGACCGTTTTGCCATCTATGGCTTTTCAGGCATGCGGCGGCTGCGCTCGGATTTTTACCAAGTCAAGAATTTTGCTGAACCTTACAACGAAGAGATCAAGAACAGGATTGCTGCTATCGGGCCGCAGGAATACACCCGCATGGGCCCGCCGCTGCGCCATGCTGTCAAACTGCTGCAGGATGTGGATGCAAGGGTGCGCCTGCTCGTGACGCTTTCAGACGGCAAGCCAGAAGACTATGATGATTACAAGGGGGAATACGCCATAGAAGACACCCGCCATGCCTTGATAGAGGCCAAGGCAGCGGGCATCCACCCCTTCTGCATAACCATTGATAAAAAGGCACATGACTATATAAGCCACATGTACGGCGAGGTGAATTATATCTTTGTGGATGAGGTGCGCAAACTACCGCAGCGTCTCCCTGAGATCTACAGAGTCTTGACGACTTGAACAGGATCAGCAGGCTCCTGCCCAGCGCTCTGTGAAGTTTAGACTTATCTGCCGGCGAGCTATGCGAACTAATTTGATCAGCATACTATGGAGATTCCCGCCGGTTGCTCTGCAAATGCGCAAGCGGCTGCGGGAAATTTCAATCAGGTCGGCAGAGAGAACCAAATCCGTGTTTCGTTCCCAGCGCTTTCGGCCCCCACATGGCCGCCATGGGCTTCTATCAATTCCTTGACTATTGCCAGGCCAATGCCGGCCCCACCCGCATCACGGGACCTGGAACGGTCAGCCCGGAAGAATCTCTCGAAGATAAACGGCAGGTCATTCTCCGGAATACCTAATCCGTTATTGGAAATTACCACTTTGACCGTATCCTTGGTGGGTTGAATTGATATAGTCACCCTGCCGTTTTGAGGCGTGTATTTCCAGGCGTTTTCGACAAGGTTTCGCACAGCCTGAAGTAACTTGTCACGGTCAGCCATGACAAACACAGCATCCGGAGGAACAATCTTCTCAACTGTAATATTTTTCTCCTGGAAATGGGGCTGGTAAAGAGTAAGCATCTGCTCCACCACCTCTGCAAGTGAGAGTTTTTCACGCTTCAGAAAGGCCCGGGCCGCATCAGCCTTCGCCAACTGCTGAAGATTTTCAACTAAACTCACCAAACGCATTATTTCCTGCTGCAGCATCTCAAAGGTTTCCGGTGCGGGCGGCAGTACCTTATCATTCAGTGCTTCAAGATATCCCCGCAGGTTTGTCAGGGGTGTCCGCAGTTCATGTGCCACATCGGCAACCATGGTTTTACGCAGTTGTTCAACTTTGGCCAGGCTGTCTGCCATACGGTTAAAGGCTATACCAAGCTGGCCTACCTCATCTTTGGATATAACTTCGACCCGGGCCGAAAAATTGCCTTTAGCGACTTCCCGGGTAATAACCGACATCTGGGACAGCGGCTGTAAAATTCTTCGCATGAGAAAATAGCTGATAATAAAAGCCAGGCCCAGGGCAGCTATTGTGGCCCAAAGCAGATAACGATGGACGGCGGTCAGGAACATCTGGTGAATATCATCTGGCGATACCTCATATTTGTCCATGAGTGCCATAAAGTAACCTGCTGCCAACTGGTCGATGGCCAACCACACCACGAGGATTATGATGGCAATCACCGGTACGATATTTAACAGGAGCAATTTCCAGAGCAGCCGCTGTTTCATTTTGATTTAGACCCATCCTCGTCGGTAAACCTGTAACCAAAACCCCGCACTGTCTGGATATATTGCGGTCTTGCCGGGTCCATCTCAATCTTTTGCCTGAGCTTGCCTATATGCACATCAATAACCCGGTCAACTACCACTTCACCGTGCTGATAAAAATGATCGAGCAGTTCTGAGCGTGAAAATACCCGCCCCGGGGAACGCATCAGGGCATACAGCAATTTATATTCATGGGAAGTCAGTGAAATTATCCTACCATGCAGAGTAACCTTGAGTTTCTCCGGGTCCAGGACCAGGCCTCCCTTGCATAGCAGCTTTACTTTGGGTGATTGCACGGGTCTAGCTCTGCGCAGGATGGCCTTCACCCGTTCCAGCAGTTCCCGCGGGCTGAAAGGCTTTACAACATAATCATCTGCGCCCAGGGACAATCCAAGGACCCTGTCGATTTCCTCTTCACGGGCCGTAAGCATTAAAACAGGGACATCCGAGAAACTTCGCAGCCGACGGCAAACCTCCCAGCCATCAATTTTAGGCAGCATTATATCAAGAATAACAAACCCCGGATTAGAGGTTTTGATCATGTTCAAGGCCTCTTCACCATCATGCACCACAGCAGTCTGAAACCCTTCTTTCTCCAGGTAGGTTTTAATCAGGGCTGCAGTGTTTCTGTCATCCTCGACAATCAAGACAGGCCCGACTCTGTCAGCATGCATCATATGGCTGCTTCCTCTCAGTTAAAGTGGACTGCCTGCTGTTATTCCTCTTCCAGGGCCTGAACGACCAGCCCTTCGGGCAGCTCTTTCTGGGCCTTCACCCCCAGTTGCCGCAACTCCGTGGTCCGCCGGACCAGGTTGCCCCTGCCTTCTATCAACCGCTTGCGCGCGGTTTGATATGATTCCCGGGCCTTGTCAATTTTCTGCCCGACATCATCAAGGACCTCTACAAAGCCAACGAACTTATCGAAGAGATCGCCTGCCTTTTTGGCGATGATCAGGGCATTTTTGTTCTGGTCCTCGTAGCGCCAGATGTTGTTGATGATGCGCAGGGTTGCCAAAAGTGTTGATGGACTTACCAGCATGATATTCTTATTAAAAGCCTCGTTGAACAGTCCCTGTTCAGATTCAATGGCTGTCCAAAAGGCCCCTTCTATGGGC
Organism: Desulfobulbaceae bacterium; assembly: GCA_002868955.1. GTDB lineage: Bacteria > Desulfobacterota > Desulfobulbia > Desulfobulbales > BM004 > BM004. Next base: position 12,889 of record PKTW01000134.1, on the reverse strand, counting down.
ATAAACATGAGGACGAAATCAAGGGTTCGGATGCCCTCCAGCTCCTCGTAACGTTTCTCACTTAATGCCTTTATATGGGTCCTGACTGATATGATGTGTTCTTTTAAGCGCTTCTCCCTTTTTTCATCTGTCCCGGCTGTACAGTATTTTTCATAGGCGGTCAGGGAAACCTTGGAATCGATGACGATATCCTTGCCCTCGGGCAGGTGCACTATGACGTCGGGGTGTCGCCGTTGGCCCTCCTCACCGGCATACATGGTCTGCACTTCATATTCCCGGCCCTTCTGCAGGCCTGATTCCTCCAGGACCCTCTCAAGGATCATCTCACCCCAGGCACCTCGGGTCTTGCTATGCCCCTTGAGCGCATTGGTCAGATTGACCGCATCCTCGCTAATCCTCTCATTCAGGGTTTTCAGGTGGATGATCTCATTTAGCAGGGAGACCCTGTCTTTGGATTCCTTGTCGTAAACATCTTCCACCTTTTTCTTAAAATCTAAAAGCTGCTCCCGCATGGGCTTGAGCACGCCCTCGATATTCTCCCTGTTCTGTTCTGTAAATTTCTGGCTCTTATCTTCAAATATCTTGTTGGCCACATTCTGGAATTCCATCTTGAGCTGCTCCCTGGCTTCCTGCAGCAGGACTATTTTTTCCGCAGCATTCCGGCGTTCATCCTCAAGCCTGGTCTCCAGCTCGGACAATTTTGCCAGCAAAACTCCATTTTCCTGCTTTGCCTGTTCCAGTCCCTCCTCCAGTCCCGGGACCCTGGAGCTTTTTTCTTCGGCAACAGCTCGCCGCTCAGCTTCGCCTGCCAGCCTTTCTCTTTGCGCGGCAACATCTTCTTCCCGACCCTTGATCTCGCCCATCAGTTCTGCGATCTGTCTGTTCTTCCCGGCCAGTAACAACAGGGCCCCTCCTATTCCGACCAAAACCCCTGCTATTACAACAAGGATCATTCCTGCATCATTCATGCATTGCTCCCCTCTGTCGAGTTTTATTCAGGGCAAGTCCTCGCTTGACACCCCGGCTGAAAACAACTTAAATAGTTTTTCTATGAAATTACAAAAGGAAAAGATAATTTTAACCGGTTATCGGGCAACGGGCAAAAGTTCCATAGGAAAAATCCTGGCTGACCTGCTTGGTTTTGATTTTATCGATACGGACACGGCTCTCGAAAAAAGGCAGGGGGAAACCATAGCAGAAATGGTCGGCCGGGGTGGCTGGGACCTCTTTCGCAGGAAAGAGGAAGATATGCTTCTCGAGCTTGCCCGGAGTAAAAATAAAGTCATTGCTACCGGCGGTGGCTCTGTCATGCATGAAACCGCCTGGGCAAAATTGCGTAAAAATGCGCTTACCGTCTGGCTGACCGCCGAGGTGAAAACAATCTGCCTGCGGCTTGACTCCGACAATGATACTGAAGACCAGAGGCCCGCGCTCACGGAAATGGGAACCATAAATGAAATTGCTATGGTCCTGAGTGAACGGCAGCCACTGTATGAAAAAAGTTCTGATCTCGCTATTGCTACGGATAATAAAACCCCGGAAGAAGTTGCAGAGATTATTGTCGATGAGCTGAAAAAAGGAAATTGATCATGGCAGGAAACACCTTCGGTAAAATATTTCGGGTCACCACCTGGGGCGAATCGCACGGTTCTGCGCTGGGAGCTGTTATTGACGGTTGTCCCCCTGGTCTGGAGTTGGACGTTACAGACATCCAGAATGACCTGGATAAGAGAAGGCCGGGCAAAGAGGGCGGTGAAAGCCCGCGCCGAGAACCTGACCAGGTTGAAATCCTGTCAGGAGTTTTTGAAGGGCTTACAACAGGCACACCTATCTCCTTAATAATTTATAACAAGGATGCCCAGAGCAAGGCATATGATCATCTGCAGGACATATTCCGGCCCGGGCATGGTGATCTTACCTACCTGAAAAAATACGGCATCCGGGATCACCGCGGCGGCGGCCGGGCTTCGGCCAGGGAAACAGCCGCCCGGGTTGCTGCTGGCGCTGTGGCCCGAAAGGTACTGGCTGAAAATGATATTTCAGTCATTGCCTATACTGTGGCCCTGGGAGACGTCTCCACTTCCAGGCGGAACTTGAAGGATATAACGAAAAACCGGCTTTACTGCCCGGATATGGCAACAGCCGTTCTCATGGAAGAATTCATTAACACTGTGAGAAAAAAAGGCGATTCGCTGGGCGGGGTTGTTGAAATCATGGCGGCAGGGTGCCCGGTCGGCCTTGGTGAACCGGTCTTTGATAAGCTTGATGCTGTTCTGGCCCAGGCCCTTATGTCTATCGGTGCGGTCAAAGGAGTGGAGATCGGTGCCGGATTCAGGGCTGCGGAATTACTCGGCTCTGAAAATAATGATGCCATAACACCGAAGGGATACAGGACAAATAATGCCGGAGGCATCCTGGCCGGCATATCAAATGGTGATCCTATAATTGTTCGGGCTGCTGTCAAACCCATTCCCTCTATCAGCCTCGAGCAGGATACCATGAACCTGGACAACGAGCCTGTCAAAATCAAGGTGGGCGGGCGCCACGACATTTCGGCCATACCACGTATTGTGCCCGTTTGCGAGGCCATGGTCTGCCTGGCTCTGGCAGACCATCTTCTGCGCCAGAAGGCTATCGAGAATTAAAAAAAACTGGCGGCGCAAAATGTAGTGTTTGTGAAGATCGTATTCATTTTCATTTATCAGGAAATCACAAGATAATGGCAAAAAAGAGTCAGAGCCAAGGTATTAACAATATCTGGATGCTTACCCGCGAATATGATTCTCTTGCTGGTGCAGGTGGTGTTAAGGATGTCAGCCGTCAGCTGGCGGAGGCTCTTGTCCGCTTAAAAAAATCCGTCACTGTGATCCTTCCCTGTTACGGTTTTATGGACCCCAAAAAGCTCGGGTTTACCAGGCAGCCTTTCGCTTTTGAAGTGGACATGAACTACACTGCAGAAGACCGGCGTGAGAAAGTGACCTTATGGCAGAAGACGCTGCATGGTGTGGTGGTTTACCTGGTGGATGCTGATCGTTACCGGGAAAAAAAATCCATTTACACCTATACGGCAGAAGATGAAGCCAGCAATCCATACCAGATCCGGGGAAACGGCCATTTTGACTATTTTGCCATGAATGTTCTCCTGCAGAAGACCGCACTGGACCTCATGATCATCCTTGCGCAAAAGCCTGACATCATTCACTGCCAGGATGGACACACGGCTATCCTTCCTGCCATGCTGCGCGAAGGCACCGGGTATCGCCATTATTTCTCTACGACAGCAGCAGTTGTTACGATCCACAACGCGGGTCACGGTCATCATCAGGAAGTTCGGGATCTTCCTTTTGCCCGCGCTATCAGTGGGCTGCCCTATAATATCATCTACAATAACCTGCTTGCCGGGTCTTTCGATCCTTTTCTGGCCGCCTCCGCCTTTGCGGTTCTTAACACGGTCAGTGAGAATTATGCCAGGGAACTGCGGGAAACGGACGATGATGCCCTTACCGGCTGGCTGGGTCACCGCCTCATGACCAGGGGTATTCGTCTCGAAGGTATAACAAATGGCTTCAACCCTGAAGATTTTGACACTACCCGACCGAAGGCATTGGGGCTGCCGGCCGCCTATAATCCGGCAACAGGTGATCTGGCAGGGAAAAAAGCCTGCAGGCATAACTTACTGCAGGCATTAGCACAGCAGCGCCATAAAGGCATAAATCGCTCCGGCACTCTGGTAGATGATCCTAACAAGCCGCTTTTTACTCTCATAGGCAGGCTGACCCCGCAGAAAGGGGTGGATATACTGCTGCCGGCCCTGGAAACACTCTTGCAGTCAGACTGTGAATTCCAGGTGCTTATCCTGGGAAGCGGGGCAAAGGATTTTGAACAGAGCCTGTCCAGCCTGGCAAAGAAAAATGAAAATGAGGGGCGGATATGCTTGCTGCTCGGCTATGACTCACTTATTGCCAACCAGGTTTATGCAGCTGGTGATTTTTTTCTTATCCCGTCCAAGTATGAACCCTGCGGTCTTACGGATTATATTGCCCAACTGGCGGGCAATCTGCCCATTGTCCATCACGTGGGCGGGTTGGTTAAAGTCGAAGATGGGGTTACCGGCTTTGCCTTTAAAGATTACTCATCTGCTGCCTTACTTGCAGCGATGCTTCATGCTGTGACCGTTTTTAAAGAAGCACCGGAAGAAATTTTGAACATGCAGGAGGCAGCAGCAAAACGGATCAGGCAAAAATATACCTGGGACAAGGTTGTCCAGCGTTACCTTGCACTCTATGAAAAGGCAAGGAATATGTTACATTGAAAACGTGTATTAGATTGAACCTATATTAAAATTTAATATCGCCTGACTTTAAAAAAATATACCGAGCGCCGGCGAGAGTATGCCACAATAGTCGAGCAAGCTTAATTTATACATGATAAATGAGCATTGTGAGATTATTTATAACACACTATCTCCAAGCGCAGTAAATTTTGAAAAGTCCAGGAAGGAGGTTGCGTTATGACTATAAGAGTTGGCATCAACGGATTTGGCAGGATCGGCAGGTCCATTTTCCGGGCTGCCGGCAAAGATGATGTTTTTGCCGATATTGAGATTGTCGGCATCAACGACCTTACCGATAATAAGACCCTGGCCCACCTGCTCAAGTATGATTCCGTAATGGGTGTATACGACAGGGAAGTGAAGGCTGATGAGCGTAGTATTATTGTTAACGGCCACCACATCGAGGCCTTCAGTCATAGGGAACCCTACGATATCCCTTGGGGCAGCCTGGGGGTGGAATATGTCATCGAATCCACCGGACGTTTCAATGCCATGGACAAGGCCCAGGCCCACATTGAGGCGGGGGCGAAAAAGGTTGTCATATCCGCTCCTGCAAAGGGGGATGTCAAAACCATTGTCATGGGTGTCAATGAGGATGAGTATGACCCGACCGAGCATCATGTGGTGTCCAATGCTTCATGTACGACAAACTGCCTTGCTCCTATGGTCCGGGTTATCCTGGATCGTTTCGGCATTAAGCACGGACTGATGAACACTATCCATGCCTATACCAATGACCAGAGAATCCTCGATTTTCCCCATAGCGATCTACGGCGGGCCAGAGCAGCGGCCCTTTCAATGATCCCGACCAAAACAGGAGCGGCAAGCGCCTTAGCACTGGTTATTCCCGAGTTGAAAGGGAAGTTTGACGGCCTGTCAGTCCGCGTTCCGACCCCAAACGTCTCCCTGGTCGATGCAGTCATGGAAGTGGAAAGGGAGACTACGGTCCCTGAGGTGAACCAGGCCCTGAAAGAAGGGGTCAGCCGTTACCTCGGTTACTCGGAAGAGCCGCTGGTATCCATTGATTATCAGGGCAACCCCCATTCTTCAGTTGTTGATGCAGACTCCACCAAGGTGATCGATGGAACGCTGGTCAAGGTGTTGGCCTGGTATGACAACGAATGGGGATATTCAAACCGTGTTCTTGATCTCATCCTGCACATGGAGGCAAACAGGCCCATTTAAAGGCATCAGTGTTTCTTATTTATGGCCACACAAGACCAAACAGCTATCGACACCCCAGCCATTGACTCTGATGCACTCAGGGCAAACCTGCTTGAAACCGCAACAGATGAAGTGACAATTGACCCTTCCCTGCTCGTCCTGGAAGAGATTGTCGAGAATTACAAGGGTATCAGCAAGAACCTGCATGACCTGCTCTATGAGGTGTGCCACCCCTATCGTAACTGGAAAATGCTGGTCCCAAGGGTGCGCGCCTTTGCCCTGAAAAACATCACCCATTATTTCAAGCATGAAAAAGGACCTGAGGCCTTTGACCGCTTCATGGTAATTTTTTGCCAGGCACTCATCGACTCCAGAAAGAACAGTACCCTGCTGGTTCAGATCATAGAAAGCATGCTGGCTTACACAGACAGGCTGATCAGCCTCTTGGACCAGGAATTCCTTATCCGCTATGAAAAGCCCCTGGCCCTGCTTTTTTTGCGCCTGCGGAATCTTGATGACGAGGTCATACTATTCATGGTGCAGGGCCAGCATCCCATGAAAAGAATAGCGCAACATCTTCTGAAACTTGAAAAAGGGGAGACATCTTACGATTTTAAGCCCCTGGCAGACTTGATGAAGCGTGTCTTTACCATGAATTATGAATACTGGATGAGTGAAAAAGACCCGCTGGCCTGGTTTACTGAAGAGTGCGGCGATATCTGCAAGGGCTGGCAGGCCGGGCAACTGTTCAATGCCATCTCCCATAAACAGCTGAAAAAACACCTTGACACCCTGAACGGAACAGACATTAATTCAGATCCCCGCCAGGCCTTAGGTGTCATTTTAGAGCTGCCTTCCCATATGGATATCGTGCGGATGTACAAGGCTGTTCCGGAAAAACTGAATGAGGAGCAGCAGTCTGCCCTGGTGGCCGCTGAACAGCCAGAGCAAATTGACCGGTTCGGTGAAAACCGCAAGCTGATATTCCTGTTCCACATCATGGAAACCTCGGGACTTGCCCTGATCCATGAAGAAACCATACGGGAAATAAACCGCAGCCTGGTCCTGCTTATCAGGCGCCAGACCTTTGAAGAGATAGAGAACTTTCTGCTCACCACATTCCAGCTGCTCCAGGCAAATGTCCGCAAGTATCCCCATACCTCCCTCCAGTGCATCCAGGTTCTCGGGACCGAGGTCTTCAAGCGCGGCAACAGCAGGCTGGTGGAGGCCTTTTTATGGGAGTCGGTCCGCTTTGGATTCCAGTACGCCAATGTTACAGGGGTTGATGAAGACTGGCAGCCCATAACCAACCCGGCCCACCTTGCCAATATCAGGGTTTGGCTCAATCTGATCATGCAGGAGCCTAAATGGTGTTCAACCCTCTTTTCAGCTCTTATTATCAATCTCAAGCTATCCGGCACCTGTGTAAAGGATACCGACCTGTTTCAGCGTGATATTACGCTGCTGCTCAACCACCCGATCGAGCCGGTATACAACCTTTTCAAACAATTCGCCAAACTCATGCCGGTTTTCTTTAACGAAATAGGGGCAGAAGGATACCTAAGGGATGTTTCCACAGAAATAGACGAGATCCACAGACGCAAGGATGCGCTCATCCATTTCCTGCGCAAACAAAGTCACGTGGAAAGCAGTAACATGATTGTCGATTTCCTTGAGGCAATATTTCTCTTCTGGAAGAACCGGGACCAAAATGTCCTGGAGCCTTTCCTCCCGGTAGAAGTACTCGCAGAAGTAAAAAATACGGGGATCTTCATCGATGATATGCACAAACTCATGCAGCGTGTTTTTGAGCTGCCCGGGATGAAAGAGATTCCCGATTTGCTGGAATGGAAAGACAAGGTACGAGCCAGGTACCTGGAAAAACAGCAGGATATTGCCGAATCCGAAAAGAAACGTTTTGACCAGTTGGTGCGCATATACAAGCTGCTGTACGACAAGTACAATCTCGGCTACCAGGAAATGCGTCATCAGCTCAAGGAGGCAATAAACAGCGGCTTTCCCGAGATGGAGCAGTTGCTGGCAGACCTCGAGATCTGTGACACCCACCAGTGCCTTAACGCCCTCTTAGTCCACCTTGAAGGACTCAAAGAAATTATCCTGAGCAAAGAGAAGTTCGAAGCCAAGGAGGATATTTACTACAAGCGCCACATAGCAGTTGACATACCATCGGTTTACGGCCGCTACCGCGAGAGAAAATTTGATGCCCTGGGGCTTAGCTTCAGGTTGGAAAACCTGGCCAATATGTACCTGGAAAGACTGCCGGAAACAGTCAATCTTTCCTTTATTACCAGGGCTACATTTATCAGTATTATCAAATGCTTGGATCTTTACCTGCGGGCTTTGCGTATCGACGGCATCACAAGCCGCAGGCTGGAGACATACCTTGAACTTCTTTCCAGTTCGCTCGGCATTAAACGGTTCTCCTATACCCAGTACCTGGACATTTTCCGCGGCCTGTCCGATGGGGTAAAAGATGTAATCTACGCTTTCTACACCAACATTCACCAGAACAATCTCTCGATTATTATTCCGCAAATCGGTGCAGCCAACCTCTTGACCAAGTACCGCAACCTCTGGGATGAAAAAGATATCGGCGGCTCCATTCTCCGTTTGTCTGAGTTCTTTTTCAGAAATCTCATTGCAGGTACTTTCGGACTCCAGCACCTTGATAACTTCATCACAAGGATCATGCAGATCCTTGAAAGCCAGAAAGAAGTTCTCGACCAGGAAAGTCTCGATCTCCTGATGACCTATAATCCTGAAAACGTTATCAGCTTTCTGCACAACAGCAATCCGCAAACCAGAAACCTCATCCACCTGGGCAACAAGGGCTTAAACCTGACACAGCTTGCCAGTGAGAATAAACCGGTGCCGCCCGGTTTTATTATTACCACTGAAATCTTCCGCTGCTGGCCCGTGGTCAATAAATTCCAGAAAGCCCGCGATGAATTCATGCGGCAGGTGCGCCAGTCATTATCGGAACTTGAAGCAGCCAGCCCCAAACAATACGGCTATCCCGAGAATCCGCTTCTGCTCTCTGTCCGGTCCGGTGCTTCCATTTCCATGCCCGGCATGATGGCAACCATCCATAACGTCGGTCTCAACCAGGATATTGTTGAGAAGTTTGCCCAGGCCACGGGAAAAGAGTATCTGGCCTGGGACAACTACCGGCGTTTCCTGCAGTCGTGGGGCATGGCAGAGGGAATGAAACGTGAACAATTTCAAGTTCTTATGAACAGCGCCAAGACTCTGCACAATGTCAAAGTAAAAAAAGATTTTACTCCGGCCCAAATGAAAGCGCTGGCCCTGGAATACCAGAAAGTTGTGCGCTCCATTGGTATCAGCATCCCCGATGAGCCATGGCGGCAGTTAATGGAAGCCGTTGAAATTGTGCTCAACTCATGGAACACTCCCAAAACAAGAGAATACCGGGCCTTGATGGATGCTTCTGATTCCTGGGGTACTGCGGTTATCATCCAGGCCATGGTCTTTGGCAACCTGAGCCAGGAGGCTGGCAGCGGCGTGGTTTTTACAGCGCATCCATACAGGAAAGTGACCCGGGTGGCGCTTTGGGGCGACTATGCCATTGGCGACCAGGGCGAAGATATTGTCAGCGGCCTGGTTACCACCTATCCCATATCAATTGAACAGGCAGAAATTGACGGCCGTTCCCAGGAAAACACCCTGCAGAACCGTTTTCCTGAAATCTATAAGGCCCTGCTCGAACTCTCCCGTGAACTGGTGTATGAGAACCGCTGGAATCCGCAGGAGATTGAATTTACCTTTGAAAGCTCTGCGGCCGCGGATTTCTATATCCTGCAGACCAGGGATATGATCACCATCAAGAAGAAGGAGAATCTTTTTGTTTTTGAACATCCTGAAGCGCTTGAAGATAATTTCCTGGGCAAGGGTATCGGTGTCAGCGGCAGTGCCCTGTCGGGCCGCGCTGTCTTCACCAGGGAAAATATTGACCAGATACGCAGGGAAGACCCCGATTGCACCCTGATCCTCATCCGCCAGGATACGGTTCCTGAAGACATCAAGGAAATTGCCCGGGCCCAGGGTCTGCTGACTGCCCGCGGCGGCCAGACATCGCATGCAGCCGTTGTTGCCACCCAGCTCGAAAAGACATGTGTTGTCGGCTGCAAGGATTTGCGGGTCTACGAGAGTGAACAGCGCTGTGAAATCAATGGCCATGATATCCGCTTTGGTGAACATGTCAGCATTGACGGCAGAAAAGGCCTCTTTCTGAAAGGCAGCCATGCAATCCGGGAGGAAGTCCATATTTTGCCTATTTAGCGCGATTCGATATTATCGCGTCTTCGGCGTCATCAGCTGACCCGCGTAGTTGTACTACAGCGAATCAGCTTCTTCCTTGAATCCACAATAATCTCAAATCGCTTCAAGACTGATTTTAAAAAACAAAAACAATTATTATAAATTCTGGATTAGAATATACAGCAAAGAAAATGATCAAAAAATAACGAATTCGCAAATTATTGACTGAAAGCACTTTTATCAAAATGCCACAAATCAAAGCCATCCTCTTCGACCTTGACGGAACCCTGATTGACTCTGTCACCGACCTGGCCAACAGCGTCAACTACGCCCTCGCCAAACTCGGCCTGCCTGGCCATACGCGGAATGAGATAAAAAGCTTTGTCGGCGACGGGGTGCAGAAACTCATCAAAAGATCCCTTGGACCCACCCACATGGAGAAATTTGCAGACGCCTTTGTCATCTTCATGGACTATTACGGTTTGCACCTTACTGATAATACTGCTCTTTACCCTGGCGTCGCAGAAATCCTCCCGCAGCTGGCAGAAAATTATTCTTTGGGGCTCCTGACCAACAAAAGTCAGAAATTTTCAGTTCTAATTCTGCAAACCCTGGGAATTGCCTCGTACTTCAAAGAAGTGATAGGTGGCGACAGCCTGCCGGTAAAAAAACCTGACCCGGCAGGTATATTATTTCTGGCTGAAAAATGGGGCCTGGACCCCGGCAGGGAGATGCTCATGGTAGGCGACCATGCCACCGACATTGAGGTCGGCCAGAGGGCCGGATGCAAAACCGTGTTTATTGAAGGCGGCATTGGTATTAAACGCAGGCTGAAACCTGATTTTATCTTAGAGTCTATGTTTGAGCTGCCAGGCCTTCTTCAAAATTTATAATAACGACTTGGTGTTAGTCATAAAATAGGTCTTCCAGTAAAACAAGGTCAAAATCTTCATTCGCTGCTGCCTGACTGCTGACAACACTTTTTCATATCACCAGTTGTCCAAACTCGGAAGCAACAAGATCCTGCAGGGTGGAAACCGCCTTAAAGGCATGCCGCAGGATTTCCTTGTCCCGGGGTGAGAGAATCCTCGGATCTATGTAGGTGTCCAGTTTTTCCCCCCGGCTTGCCTTTGACACTTGAGACTTCAAAGCATAGTGCAGGAGTACCTGGTAAGCTGACTCAAAATACTCACCATCATTTGCGTGGATAAACCCGCCTTCCACAAGCTTGCCAATGCGCTTGAGCGTGCCTGTTTCCCTGATGTTTTGCTGCAGCGACAGGATGCGAATTGCCTCCACCACAAAAATGAGACCGCTTTTCTTGACATCCAGCTGCCCCTTGTGCAGCCCGCCCTTGTCCGTGACAAAACGGCCAAGAATACCAAGCGGCACCCGGTGCCCGCCTTCTTCTTCGTGCAGGACCCGAAAAACCTCATGATGCTGTGACAGGACCTTGAAGGCATACTCTTTTAGTTCCTTGAACAGGTCAACTTCCCCGGCGATTGCGGCAGCATCGAACAGAACAGTGACGTAGCGCCCCATCTCCCGCACCTGCGCCTCGAACCAGTAGTGAATCTGCTGCTTCCACTCGGAAAGGCTCTTGCGCCAGAGGGGATTGCTGGACATGAGAAAGCCCGGGCAGTAAACATAGCCGATCTGGTCAAGATAGTCTGAAAACCTGACGCCCAGGTCAATAAAATACTGATCGTACTGGTAATTCTGTTCGCTGTCGGCAATGATCATGCCATGGTCCTGGTCAGGTGTCAGCAGGTTTTCCAGGCGGCCGTGGCTGCCGGTCAGATAGAGGCAGTAAGGCACCGGCTCCACCCCCAGACCCTCGGCGGCCAAATCCAGGGCCCGCCGGTGGATGTCCCGGTTGATAAGGGAGATCATGACAACTATATCATAAGCCGTTCGCCCTGATTCCAGGCGTTCCTCTGCCATTTGCGGCAGCTTGTCTTTTATTGCCTTTAAGGTTGCCACATCTCCGGCTTCCCGTATTCCTTCTATAAGGGTCAGGGGCTCCGGGTAGCGCAGTTTCAGCAGCTGACGCATGGTGACGATGCCGACGATTTTTCCATCTTCGATCAGCGGCAGATGCTTTACCTTGCTGTCAGTCAGCACCGAAAGGGCCCGGTAGATCGTATTATCAGGATGCAGGGTAATGGGGTCAAAGGTCATTACCTTGGATATCGGAGTGGAATCAAGATCAACACCATCATTTACTATGACCCGCTTCATGATATCGCGTTCGGTCAGGATTCCAACGGGTTGTTTTACATGGTCTATAACAATAACACTGGAGATATTGCGCTTGGCCATATCCCTGATAACATCCCGCATGGTGCACTGTGGCGTGCAGGTGTATACTTCAGAATCCATGATTGAACGGAGATTTTCCCTGTAAGGAAAGGATTCAACCCGTTTCAGGCTGTCACGGGTCTCCTGGAGCCTTTTAAAAGACTCCAGATCAACTGCGGCTCTTCTTGTTTCCGTGTTCATGGTCATCATCATCCTCAGTCGCTCTAATTAAAACAACGACGCTCAATATTACAATACAATAAGCATTTAGCGAAGGCTACAGGAGATTTCCAGGGTCCTTTTAATATTATGTTCATTTTCTTTACTTGCCTAAAGAAAACGAACCAAAAGAAAGTGCAACCGATCACTTGGTCCGACTGCGTCGAACTACCCTGCGCTGCTCACAAAGAACGGGCGACATCGGAAAGTCGCACCCCCTTGCGGGGGTACTCCGCCGAGTCGCTGTTTCGCTCTTTGCAGCGCTGCTCGGCTGCGTGAAACGGCAATAAAACTTAACTTTCAGGAATTAAACCCCTAAGGATCAATTATATAAAAAAACGCAGGATTCCTCGCCGAAGGAACCCTGCGCTATTTTTGGCCGGGTGAAGGGGGATTGCTAAAAATAAAGCTAATCACCCGGACCAGATTGATTTTGTATTCAATCTTCCGAAATGAAGACTATCAGGTTACCGGTGTGACGTCATCGTCACCCTGAACCATTGTTTTGATTTCAGCCACTATTTCAGGATTAGCCAGGGTCATGACGTTGCCCACATCACCGAAATTTGAAAT
>PKTW01000036.1 GCA_002868955.1 Desulfobulbaceae bacterium | reverse complement strand
GTGGCCTTAAGGTTTATGACGTCAGGATTAACAGCGCAGGCTGCTGCAAGATTTTTTTTCATGGCAATAAAATAGGGTGCCAATCGGGGCTTTTGTGCCACCACAGTTATATCGGCATTTAGGAGCGCATACCCCTTCTCAGACACCAGCTCAGCGACACTTTCCAGTATCTTCAAGCTACTGATATCCTTGAATTTCCGGTCTGTGTCCGGGAAATGGCCGCCAATATCACCGGCACCGGCCGCGCCAAGCATGGCATCGCAGAGAGCATGGGTCAAGACATCGGCATCCGAGTGCCCCTGCAGTCCTTTTTCATGCGGGATCTCTTCCCCACCTAATATAAGTGGTCTTCCCGGAACCAGGCGGTGGGCATCATAGCCATAGCCACTTCGGTACCGGCTGCTTTTTGCCAAGCTTTTAACATCTTTTCCGCTTTCCATGAGTATCGCCTTTGCAAGGATGAGATCTTCCGGTCTGGTAATTTTAATATTTTTTTCAGACCCCTCCACAACTTTCACGGGACAGCCCAGGAGTTCGAGGAGGCCTGCCTCGTCTGTAGCAATAAAATCTTTTTTCCCTGCCGCCAAGGCATAGGCCTCGGTCAAAAGGGATTTATTCGCGACCTGCGGAGTTTGCGCCTGCCAGACGCCGGCCCGGTTGATTGTTTTCTCAATCACATTGCGGCTGGAAACTGCCTTCAAGGTGTCTTTTACCTGGATTGCAGCCATGGCAGCACCGCTTTTTTCTGCCTCCTGCAAACAATTCTCGATAACGGAAATCGGCACAAAAGGCCGCACCCCATCGTGCACCAGGACAAGGTCCACCTCTTCGGGTAATGCTTCAAGCCCGGCCAGGACTGAATCCTGGCGCTCATCTCCTCCTGTAATAACCCTGTATACTTTTGTCAGATGATCGTTCCGCACTAAATCTTCAACGCGCGAACAATTTTCAGATGAAACTACTACAATGATGTGCCCGATTGCCTCTATCTGCTGAAAAACCCGGAGCGTATGCAGAAGGATAGGGACCCCCTTCAACTCGAAAAACTGCTTGGGGGTGGATAATCCCATGCGGATGCCGATGCCGGCGGCCGGGATGATTGCTGCTACTTTTGAAGGGTTCATTGCAAAAGGATAAAGGTTATTCACGCAGATAGCAGTTTGCAGTTATCAGTCGGGGAAAATTGGAGTGGGTTATAAGCCGAATTCTGTATCCCGCCAGGCGGGCCATGATCATTTATCTTGGATGCCGGTCACCCGGCACCTCCAGCAATCTACCCGGAAACATCGGACGGGCAGCCCTCAAACGTTTCCCTATTTGATCTTGCTTCTGGTGGGGTTTGCCCTGCCTTCCATGTCACCATGGAAGCGGTGAGCTCTTACCTCGCCTTTTCACCCTTACCCCGGCAAGCGGGGCGGTATGTTTTCTGTGGCACTTTCCTCCGGTCACCCGAAGTTCGCGTTACGAACCACCATGCCCTGTGAAGTTCGGACTTTCCTCTCGTCCGCATAAAGCGAACCAGCGATCATGCACCCACTCCAAATTTAAATTGTAAGATTTAGTCGGCCGAGTGTAAAGCTTTAATGCCAAAAGCAGGCGGGTTTTCTGTATTTGCCATTTCGCGCAGCCGAGCTGCACCCCAAAAAACGGGGCATAAACTCCGCAAAAAACGGGTAAGCGACTCGGCGGAGTATCCCTCAAGGGGGTATAAACTTCGGGCAGGCCCGCAACGCGGGACCAAGTGATGGCCCTTTCTTTGGTTCGTTTCTTTGTCGGCAGACAATAATGTTGACGATTGACAGAAAAAGCAAAGAAATGAACAGTAAAATAGGCTTAAATTAACGAAAACAGGTCGATACAGAGGTTGGAGAAAAAGACTATTTTTTTTGATCATCAATGGCGCGATTAGCCATCTCATCCGCGCGGCTGTTTTTTTCGCGCCGCACATGAACAACGTTAAAAGAGGCAAAGTCTGCAAATCTTTTCATGGTTTCCTTGAACAGCGGTATCAGGTTCGGGTGTTTCACCCTGTATTGACCAAGGATCTGCTTGACAATGAGTTCCGAATCAAGGTGGGTTTTTATTCTGCCCCGGCCAAACTCTTTACACTTGGCAAGTCCGAACAGCAGGGCCCTGTATTCAGCCTCATTATTGGTACATTGCCCCAGGTACTCTCCTGTCGCGACCAGCTCATTTCCCTGCTCATCAAGTATCGCAATACCTGCCCCTGCCTCACCGGGATTTCCCCTGGATGCTCCGTCCGAGTATAAATACAATGTGGTTCCCTTTAACTTGCCTTTCCAATCTCTATCCTTGCCCTGCCAGAGATTCGCCTGGGGAGACGGCCTGGATTTTTCCTCTTTTGGGGGGGCTAGAACTGCAGCGGCATCCTGCAGGATCTTTCTGACCTGTGCGGGTGACAGGTCGCCGAAATAGTCCTGCAATACCTCATCAGGCATTTTCTTGACCAGCACGCGGAGGATATCGCCTGCCTGCCGCATTACACCAGAAACTCTCGGGCGGGGACTCACTCCTTGTCGCTCTCTGGTTTGTGAAAAAGAATGCGTTGACAGGTTGGGCAGTTGAGTATCCTGTCACCCTTCAAAATATTATTGAAATGCTGGGGCGGGATGCTCATAAAACATCCCTGGCAGATACCGTTGACCACACCGACTACTGCCTTGCCGTTTCGCCTGGTACGAAGCATATCATAGTTTTTCAGGGTTGAAGTTCTGATTTTTTTTGCCATGGCATCACGCTTGGCGACAATTTTGGCTTTTTTGCCTTCAATTGCTCCAGCCTTCTTTTTGACTTGCGTGCTCTCCTTGGCAAGGGCCTTTTTTTCGTCCTTAAGCAGGCTTTCGTGCTCTGCCAAAATCTTACTATTGGCTTCAGCGGCTTCCATTATCCTGACGATTTCCTCTTCCTTTTCCTTGATGTTTTTCTTGCCGTCTTCAATCTCTTTGAGCAGACTCTGGTATTCCCGATTTGTCTGGACCTGCATCATCTTGGACTGACGTTCCTTAATCCGGCTCAAGTCATCGGCAAGTTGGCCCTCGAGCTCCCGCCGCTGCGTTTCCGAAGCTTCAATTTTTTCTTTTAACTCCTCAATTAAGACCTGGCGTTCATTAAACGCTTTGTCGCTCTTGGCGAGTTCTGCTTTTTCAGCATTAATCTCGGCATCAAACTCAGCGATTTCCAGATCAATTACCTGCAGTTCTGTCAACTGCTTAATCTCTTCATTCAATTTGTTATCTCCTTGATTGGTATCGTTTTTGCTTCGACTTGTTATTTATAATAATGCAAGCGTAACTTCAGGACTGAATTGCTTTATGGGCTTCATGGCCACATCTCATATTTCAAGTGCCAGGTTGATGATAGACAAAGGGGTTTTGCTGTTTTGCCGAAGGCATGACCGGGATGTTGATATCCTTTTCAGTAAATATGTTCTGTAAAATTTCAACCAGCGATTCCACCACGGGATTTTCTGTAGCAAAATGTCCTGCATCAATGATGCAGAAACCAGCAGCTTCTGCCCACCTGGCGGTGCTGTGCTTTACTTCGCCGGTTACATATACCTGGGCTCCGCTGGCATATGCGGCTGCCGCCAGATCAGAACCGCTGCCGCCGCACACTGCCACAGTATTTATTTCCTCAGGCAGCTTCCCGGCAACACGCAGGACAGGTAGATTAAAAAAATCACATAAATATCCAATGAATGCTTCGGGGCTTAACGGGTCGGCAAGGCGGCCAATGCGGCCAAAGCCTATAGCTGGCGCTGTCGCCGGATCGTTTTCTGCTGACACAAGGGGCCTGGTCTCCTGCATGCCAAGACTGCCGGCCAATACATCATTGACTCCCCCAACAGACTGATCAAGGTTGGTATGGCAGCCTATTACCGATATTTCATTTTCCAGGGCCCGGCATAAAAATCTTCCCAGAGGCTGGTCAGTATATATTGCTTTGAGTGGATGAAATATAAGGGGATGATGGCTAATGATACAGTCCGCTCCTGCTTCAATTGCCTCGGCCAGGATTTCTTCGGTAGGGTCAAGGGCAACAAGGATACCTCTTATGGACCTGTTCGGTTCTCCGAGCATCAGGCCGACATTATCCCATTCTTCAGCCAGGCCAAATGCGGCGATCTCATCAAGAGTCTTGAGCAAATCTTTTATTTTCATTTTTCCAACTTGCGTCGAGGCCTTACTGCCAAATAGGGTAAAGAAAAAAGGCACACCTCTTGTTCAGGTGCACCTTTTCATACGATCCAGAGAGTTTTCTGCGGCAACCCCCTTGAGAATAACCCTCCAGGGCCACTCCTTCAGGCGATAGAACCTGGAAACCGCAATTTCATTACAAACTGACTGCCATTTCATTTTGTCTCACTGCAATAGGCTTGGAAGCTGCATACTGACACGCGGCAGTCCAATGCATACAATCACAAACTCAATTATTGATACAATAGCAAAAAGTCTCGAATCTACAACAGGAACTAATAATATCAACTAATTAAATGCGCAATACCTGTCGACGATGAGCTTTTTACAAAGTTGACAATTATCTGCAAAAGATGGGCAGCTTAGCTGGTGGGCCTACCTGGACTCGAACCAGGGACCGACCGGTTATGAGCCGGTGGCTCTAGCCAACTGAGCTATAGGCCCATCCCCAAAAACCAAATTAGTTTAATTACCCCAGCGAGTTTTATTTGTCAACCGCTAAATCATTGAACTTTGAAAGAGGTCTGTTGCTGCATTGCAACTTCTAAAATAAAGCGGTTTCCCTTGACCGGTCCAGAGCTTTCATATAAGTTTTGCTCTGTTTCGGGCAGAATCTTCTCCATTTACTAATTAATAATGTATCGCAAACCGCTGGTTGCAGCCTTGATCTATAATAATCTGCTCTACTTCATAACGGCCATCATTATTTTCTCCACGGGAAGTATTCCTGATGAGCCGCGGATACCTTTTGCAGCGGCTCTCTTTATTTTCGTTCTCAAAGGTGCTGCATATCATTACCTGGTGCACCACGCCCATGCAGGCGGGCGCGCCCTCAATGACAAAGGATATTTTGCCGTTGAACAAAAATTTTCGTTCCTCGCTATTTTCATTTTTGCCATCGATGTCTATGTTCTTGACATCAAGTACTACCTTTCCTTTTTATCTCTCAATGGGAATTTGCCTGCGCTTCTCAGTCTTGCCGGCATATCGCTGTTTTTTTTCTATCTTTCATTGTTGTGGCTGGCTGCAAGGAAAAACTACCAGAAAACTTTCGGCCGCCTCTATTCTGCCAGGGAATTTGTCATCAAGAATATCAAGCTCAATCTTCCCATCATACTGCCATGGCTCATTATAAACTTTCTTGCCGATTTCCTCAAAATTCTACCCTTTCCCCTGTCAAGAATGCTGGCGTCATCTGAATGGGGCGAGACCATTGTTTTTCTGCTTTTCTTTATTCTCCTGGCCGCCATTTTCCCTGTACTCATAAAGAATCTCTGGAATTGCCAACCCATGCCTGCCGGCCATGCCCGGGCCCATATGGAAGAATTCTGCCGGCAGCAGAATTTCAAATACTCCGACATCATGCTTTGGCCCCTCTATGAAGGAAAAATGCTGACAGCAGGTGTCATGGGTGTGGCAAAAAAATTCAGGTATATCCTCATCACGCCTGCATTGCTGGAGGCCCTTTCACCTTATGAAGTAGAGGCTGTTCTGGCCCACGAAATAGGCCATATCAAAAAATACCACTTACAGCTCTACCTTGTATTGTTCCTGGGTTTTGGGCTTGTGGCCAGCTTGATTGCCAGCCCGGTGCTCTACATGCTCTTAAACTCGAATGTTTTTTATCAGATTATCAATTTTGCAGGGATAGACCCCGAAGCGGCTTTGGCATTCTGGGGAACAGCCCCGATGTTTGTCATAATGCTTGTTTATTTCCGCTATGTGTTCGGTTTTTTCATGCGTAACTTTGAGCGCCAGGCTGACTTGGCAGTATTCAAAGCGCTCGGTGACAGCACACCCTTAATCTCTTCACTGGAAAAAATCAGCTGGATGAGCGGCAATATACGGGACAAGCCCAGCTGGCACCATTTCGGCATTGGGCAGCGCGTCGATTTTCTTGAAAGATGCAGCAGGGACAAATCGTTAATTGCCCGTCATGACCGTAAAGTTTATGGCAGCCTTATACTCTTTATTGTACTGCTGGTATTCAGTGCAGGGCTATTCTGGAATATGGACCTGAAGCTTGATAATGAGGCAAATATCAAGTTTGTTGAATCTGTACTGCAGCAAAGAGCTCGGCGGGAACCGGATAAAGCCATCTGGCAGCGGCTGCTCGGCGACCTCAAGCAGGAACTGGGTCAGGAGGCAGAGGCGCTTGTGGCCTATGAAAAGTCTCGCGCCCTTGAACCAGACAACCCTGACACCCTGAACAATATTGCCTGGCTGCTTATTACTGCCAATGACATGGAAGTCCTTGATGCGAACAGGGGATTAGACCTGGCAAAACAGGCTTCTTCATTAAGGCCGACAGCCGCTTACATCTTGGATACCCTGGCAGCGGCTTACTGGGCTAATAATATGATCGAGGAGGCCCTGGATGCTGAAAGAGCAGCCATTAATCTTGATCCGGGAAATCAACCATTTTACAGGCGCCAGATGGATTTTTTCCTCAATAACACCTGGCCGGCAGACCTGGAAAACTGGATTGAACAAAAATGATGACATGGCAAAAAGTCTCGCAGCCGCCAACGAGGTCAATAAGATAAAAGGGCTTAGGATGCCGTGAATATTAAACATATCATGCTGACCAATGATGACGGGGTCCATGCCCCTGGCCTGAAGATACTTTTTCAGCAAAGCCTGGATCTTGGGAAAACGGTCATAGTCGCCCCGGAGCATGACAACAGCGCGGCAAGCCATTCGCTGACCATGAGCCGCCCGCTGCGTGTACGTGAGATTGCTGAAAATATTTATACCATCAACGGGACACCCACGGACTGCGTCACCATCGGCATAGGAAAAATCCTGCCGCAAAAGCCGGACCTGGTTATTTCCGGCATAAACCCGGGACCCAATCTCGGTGATGACGTCAGCTATTCAGGCACCGTATCAGCTGCCATCAAGTCCACCATGCTGGGCATCCCATCCATTGCCGTATCCCTGGCAGCAGAATCCGAACCCTTGCACTATGGAACTGCGGCTGCCTTTGTCGCCAGGCTGGCAAAAATAATCCTGGAAAAGGGGCTTCCCAAGGATACCCTGCTCAATGTCAATGTTCCCAATACAGCATCAGAGGGGATTGAAGGTGTTGCCTTTACGAGGCGGGGCAGAAGGCTTTATGATGATGCCATCAAGGAAACTTTCGATCCGTGGGGCCGCAAACATTACTGGATAGGAGGCGGCACCCCTTCATTCGATGCAGGGGAAGATACCGATTCGGCAGCAATAAGTGTAAACAAGATTTCCATAACTCCCATGCATCTGGATCCTACAAACTACGAAGCCCTCAAGTTCCTGCAAAAAGACTGGTCTGAGCTGCTCAAATAAAAATGGGGACAGATTTAAAATCTGTCCCAGAAAGAAAAAAGCCGACCACGGGACTGTGGCCGGCTTGTAAATTTTATTATACCTTTTCTCTCACTTTGTAAACTGTACTTCAACCCGTCTGTTCAGTTCACGTCCTGCCTGTGTTTTGTTGCTGGCAGCCGGCTGGGTTTCGCCAAAGCCTTTCATGGTAAGGCGACTTTTGGCAACTCCCTGGGTGACCAGGTACTTGACAACAGCAGTTGCCCGCTGCTCTGAAAGCGTCTGGTTATATGTTTCGGTGCCGATCCAGCAAGTATGGCCATGGATCTCTGCCTTGAGGCCAGGATTCTTTTTGAAGACCTCCACCCAGCGGTTCAGCTCATGGTACGATTCGGTCCGCAGTGAATACTTGTCAAAATCGAAGAAGATATTGTTGACTTTCAAGGTAATCTTCTCGTCGATCAGCTTATCGAGCGGATAAAGAATAATATCATGCCTGTACTCGGTATAGATAGTTATGTTGGTAAAATCAAGCGTTTCAGAAGCACCCATATAGCCCTCTTTTTCCGCCGAGTATCCATATTTATGACCTGCGGGCAGAACAATGAGATACTCTCCGGAATCCGGATCGCTTTTGGCAATACCGGCTGACTTGTTCAGGGTCAGGTCATTCCAGACAATCTCAGCTTCCAGGGGATTTTTGTCAGGATCCATGACCTTGCCGGAAACAGCAACTGCAACAGCGGGCCTTGCTATGGCAGGCAACTCGGTGGAAAAAATGTCACTGGGGCCGCATCCTGTCCTGGCCGAGGTAATGTCACCCTCCCAACAGTCTGACTTCTTTTCTGCTGTCGCATAATAGGCCAGGTCGCCTTCTGTTGTTATCTGGAAACCCCAGTCGTTGTAAGGCCCATTTATTTCCTTGCCAAGATTGACCGGCTCACTCCACTCTGTCCAGGATGAGTCGCTCTGGCGGCGGGCCACAAAAACATCAAGCCCTCCAAGCCCGTAATGCCCTGATGAGCTGAAATACAGGGTTTTGCCATCAGGGTGCAGGAATGGAGAGTACTCTGCATGGGGGGTATTAATTGTTGGACCGAGGTTGATCAGTTTGCCTTCACCGCCCGGTGTTTCCTCATATATGTAAATATCCGTATTGCCGGCATAACTGCCATGAAACAGCGTTTCCTTCGGCCTGAAAGGGCCCACATTGCCAGGCCTGTCAGAGATGAACAGTATAGTGCGTCCGTCAGAAGGAAGCATGGCGTCAGACTCGAAATGCTCCGTATTGATCGGGGCAGGATAATGCTTTATTTCCGACCAGCATTTTTTACCTTTCTCAGCGTAAAATATATCGCCGCGCCCGATTGAGCCTGGATAGTTGCCCATCAGGGTCATCTTGGTGCTGTCGGCTGAGATGCCCAGAATCATTTCATGCTCGGGTGTTGAAATCGGGGGCCCGACATTGTCTGCATTCTGCCAGGTGCGGCGTTGCCTGGTTGAATAATAAATATCCTCACCCCCGGCACCTTCACCCCTGTTGCGTGTAAAGTAAAGGGTCTGACTGTCTGCAGAGATAACCGGCCTGAATTCAGCTCCCCTGCTGTTCACCCCGGAACCCAGGCGCGACTTTTCCAGATATTCTTCAGGCGCTTCAAGCAGGCTGATTATCTTGTCGAATCGTTCTGCCATGCTCGGAAAGTTAGCCTTATATTTTTTATAGGTAGAAGCCGCTGCTTCCCAATTTCTGTTATTGACATGGGGAATTGCAAGCCTCTGCACAGCAACAAAGGCCAACTCGCACGGACTGTTATCTGCGATAAATCGTTCAAAGTCCTGGACTGTCACTGCCTGCTGCAGCGATGTTTCGCGCTCTTCACACGTCTGGGCTGCAACAGCAAACTGGGGGATTAGTGCTAGCAAGAATATCAAGGCACCAAAAACTACTTTCCGGCCCGTCATCATCTTTGCATTCATCAAGGTCCTCCTCTTATTATCTCTTGGCAGACAACTAACTTATTTTGAAAATATACTAACAAATTAAACACCCTATAATTTTTTAGTTTTCTGGTCAACAAGATAGTTTGCAGATTTAACTTGAAAATAAAAAGATTTTCCGATTTTCTGTCATCTTCTGCGTTTTTGTTTTTATAGAGTAACCTATCATTTACATGCAAGCAGCAGGCCAGAAAGCAACAAATTTTATGCTGTTTTTGCAAAAACCGGCAAATAAAAACAAGAAATGCCAATTTGATGTAATTCAAGCCTGTCCGGAGAAGAAATATGCCGTTGCTTGGCGCCCATATGTCCATTGAAGGCGGTTTGCACAAGGCCTTTGAACGGATCAGCCTTGTCAAAGGCCAATCCCTGCAGATTTTTTCCAAAAACCAGCGGCAGTGGAGGGCACCTGCGCTGCATGTTTCTGAGATTGAACAGTTTAGCAAGGCCAGGCAGCAGTGGGGCCAGGGGCCCGTTGCCATCCATGACTCCTATCTCATCAACCTGGCAAATCCTGATACAATAAAGGCAAACAGGGCTGTTAACGCCTTTGCCGCTGAAATCATCCGGGCCGGGCAGCTGGACATCCCCTACCTTATCATGCATCCAGGTTCCCATGTCGGTGTGGGCTGTGAAAAAGGCCTTGCGCAGCTCACTGCAAACCTTGACCGGGCCTTTAAACAGGCTGATAGAGCAACATCCGTCATGGTCCTGCTGGAGACCACCGCAGGCCAGGGCACGGGTCTTGGCGCAAGCTTTGAGGAGTTGGCCCATGTCATAACTCATTCTAAGTATAGTGAGCGGCTGGGAGTCTGTTTTGACACCTGCCATGCTTTTGCAGCCGGCTATGACATCAGCACAAAGGCCGGTTACAAAAAAACTTTTGCCGACTTTGAATCCATCATAGGCCTCAATCGCCTCAAATTCTTTCACCTTAATGACTCAAAAAAGGAGTTGGGTTCCAGGGTTGACCGCCATGCCCATATCGGCAAGGGGGAAATTGGGCTGGAAGGTTTCAGGCTGCTTATGAACGATCCTCGTTTTATCCATCACCCAATGGTCCTGGAAACACCGAAGGAAAAAGACCTGCAGGAAGACATTGAAAATCTGAAACTGCTGAGAAGTTTGATTACTTAAAGTAACCCCGCATTTATCATAAGTGAGAAATGTGGGTTTAACCAACCCTGGCCGCAAGCACCAACTCCCGGACATAATCGAGCAGGTAGGCCCGGCCGAGCAGAAAAAGGATTATGCACACTATGGCGGCGGCAGGCACAGTGATCAGCCATGACTTGAATATCTTTTTGGCGATGCGGCTGTCAATACCTGCCAGACCGCGGGCCAGGCCGATACCCATGATAGCCCCCACCAGGGTATGGGTCGTTGAGACCGGCAGTTTCATGCGGGTGCAGATAAGCACAGTTGCGGTTGCGGCAATATCAGCTGCCACGCCGCGGGTGGGGGTGATCTCGGTTATCTTGGTGCCGACCGTGGCCATGACCCTGTAGCCATAGGTGGAAAGACCCAGCACTATACCGCAACCGCCCAGCACCAGGATCCAGAGGGGGACCGGCACTTTCATCTCCACGGTGCCGGTCTTGAGAATGTTTGCCACCGCGGCAAGCGGTCCCACCGAGTTCGCCACGTCATTGGCACCATGGGCAAAGGCCACGGCACAGGAACTGATGATAACCAAGGGCACATAGACCTCCTCAACCAGTTCAAGCTGCTGGGCAAGGGGCAATGTTTCCTTGCCGGCCAGTTTTTTGACCACATGAAGCCTGGAAATAATAGTTGAAATAACGCTAATCACAAAAGCAAAGAGCAACGTATGGGTATCTGTCAGCCAGTCAAGTCCCTTGAGAACGTGTTTCAGTCCCTTATAGATAGTGGCAAGGGTCACAACCATGGCTAAAAAGAAAACAATGTACGGTGTGATTTTGATAGCCGCTCTTGCAGGTTTATGATGCCCTAGAATCAACCGGCTGATGATCTTAAAGATGATAAAGGCCATGAGGCCGCCGGCAAAGGGTGAGATAAACCAGCTGGCCACAATCTGCCCCATCTTGCCCCAGTTGACAGAACCTATTCCAGCTGCCACGATACCGAAACCGGCAATCGCACCGACAATCGAATGGGTGGTGGATACGGGCATGCCTGTCCAGGTGGCGAAATTGAGCCAGATGGCTGCAGACAGCAGGGCGGCAGACATGCCGATGACCATAAGGGCTGCCGGTTCACCCTCAAGCATTCCCGGCATTGAGGCCAGTGCCGAAGGATCAACAATGCCCTTGCGGATGGTATCAGTTACATGGGATCCGACCAGAACCGCACCGGCAAACTCGCATATTCCTGCTGCTATGACTGCCTGCTTAACTGACAGAGCACCGGAACCGACGGCATCGGCCATGGAGTTGGCCACATCGTTGGCACCTATGTTCCAGGCCATATAAAGCCCGAGCAGGACCATAAGGGCAAGTATTAAGATATCCATGAAATCAGTGATACGGGTCTGAAGAAGCTATTTGAGAATCATTGTTCTGAGCATATCACCGGCATTTTCTGCCTCGTTGGCAATGGCCCCAAGTGTCAGAATCATTTTTTCATAAAAAATAATGGTTATTGGGTCCAGTTCCTTTTCAAGAGCATATACATCTTTGCTCAAGCTGCGGGCTTTCCTGTCCGCTTTCCATTCTTCCTCATTGAGACCTTTGAGCAGGCTAAGGACTACCTTAGCCTCAGCACCGCTGAAGGATGCCTCGGCAAGATTGCTCAACTCCACGGCTGCTGTGAGCAGGGTGCCGGTCACCTGGAATATCTGGTCAACAAAGTCAAAAAACTTATCCATGATAGCAGGATGCAGCTTTGTTTTGCGTAAGGTCAGGATAACAGCGAAGTCCTCGGCTTTGTCCGCGATATTATCCTGGCTGCTGATAAATCCTTCCAAATCAACCCGGTCAACCGGCATGAAATAACGACGCGGCAGATGATCACGCACGTTATGTTTGATGGTGTCCGCCTCATACTCCAGCTTGGAAACCTGGTCCTGCAGTCTGCGGATCTCATCATAATCCTCGTTAACCAGGGCCTCCATCAGCGGCCGGATCATTTCCACGCATTCGTGTACTTTCTTGGTGTGCTCAACCAGCGGCCCGAAAGGGGATTTCCCGAACAACTCTTGAATAATATTCATCTTTTCACCTCAGAAATTATAAAATAAACCCGCTAAGAATTGACCACGCATAGGGCTAACAAACTTTAATCCATGTTACAATACTAATACGTTGCTTCCCGGCATAATTACTCCTCAAAAACTTCCGGAGTATGCCGTACTATCTCCGCATCGACCAGGTAGATGACATCTTCTGCAATGTTGCAGGCATGATCGGCAATGCGTTCAAAATGACGCCCGGCCGAGACTGCATGGAGCATGCAGTTAATATCTTCGGGACTCTTTATTAACATATCTTTTACCCGGCTATACATTAACCTGTTGTATTCATCCACCTGGTCATCTTCTGCCCGGATCTTATGGGCAAGCTGCACATCCATATGCACAAGGGCATCAATACTTCTGGTGAGCATGGATTCAACTTTTGTCGCCATCGCCTTGACATCATAGGGGATCTCAAAGTCCTTACACTTGCTGAGGACTGCTGCCCTTTCGGCAATATTGACAGCAATGTCGCCGACTCTTTCCATTTCGTTGTTAATTTTCAGCACAGCTATGATGAACCGCAGGTCAACGGCAACCGGTTGGTACAGAGCAAGTATTTTCAGACAGTGTTCTTCAATATCAACTTCCATGCTGTCAATTTGCTCGTCTGACTGAATAACTTCATTTACCAGTCTTTCGTCTCGGTTGATAAGGGCCAGCGATGATTTATAGACCCTGTCTTCTACCGCGCTCCCCATGGTGATGATCTTGTCTTTCAGGCTGTCGATATCTTTCTGAAGGTGCTTTTGCATGGCAGTGCCCTCTATAAAATTTAAAAAAATGAGAAACAGTTCAAATTAATACTGCTACTCAGATTGTGATAATTGCCATACTTTCAAATTAATCGAAACAGATTTCCAACTATAGCATACTTGCTGAAAAAGACTATACGTGGAATTTATCAAAAACCTGTTTGGATGGTGATAAATATATGAGATGGGCGAGCTGCCATTTGGGTTTTAACCCGTTTATTTTATCCACTTACATGCTGAATATTTTTTAAAACACTTTCTCCTTCGATTACAATCGATGCAAACGATTCGGTTATTTTGCACGTAGAGATAACAAGAAAAAAAACTGCTGCAAACACAAAAATATAAACAGAATATTCATTATTTTTTATAATTGTATGGTAGTATAATTTTTTCTTTACTAGAGCGTCTGGAGCACCATATGTATGTATGATAGAAGCTGTTTTCGCTTACTATTATTTTGCTGAACGAAAGGGCTATGTCCTCTTTTTTGCTTATTTTTATACTTTTAAGCTTCACAGCTGTTGCCTACCACCTTGGCAGAACCAGAGCCCTTTCTCTGGCTAAAGCACCTGACGGCATCAGAACATTACACTCAACACCGGTATATTATGGTGTGCTGACCGCTCTTTGGTGCGGACTTCCTGCCCTGTTTCTCTTTCTTGCCTGGCAGATATGCGAACCGGTGATCATGACCAAAATGGTTGTGGCGCAATTACCCGATGAAATACGGATGCTCCCCGAAAGCCGGCTCAACCTGGTGTTAAATGATATCAGGAACCTGGTGAGCGGCAATATTGTCAGCGGTGAAATAAAGCCGGCGCTGGAGAAAGCGGCAAACCACTATCGCACGTTACAGGCAACAGGAAATGCGGCTTTAACTGTAGTTATTTTATCTTTTGCCCTTATTGGGGCGTTTATTGCCAGGCAGAGAATAACCCCGATTCTCAGGGCGAGAAACCATGTTGAAAAAATCTTTACCTTTTTTCTCGTAGCCTGTGCATCTTTTGCCATTTTCACAACGATCGGCATCGTGTTGTCAGTACTTTTCGAAGCAATCCGTTTTTTCAAAATAATCCCTGTAAACGAATTTTTATTCGGTCTGAATTGGAGTCCGCAAATGTCCATCCGTTCCGACCAGATCGGTTCTTCAGGGGCCTTCGGGGCCATTCCTGTTTTTGCAGGTACAGCAATGATTTCAGGAATCGCCATGCTTGTTGCCGTCCCTTTGGGGTTGATGTCTGCCATCTACCTCTCGGAATATGCCAATAAGAATTTCCGCTCTATAGCAAAACCCCTCCTCGAAATCCTTGCCGGCATTCCTACGGTTGTCTATGGCTTTTTTGCGGCTCTTACAGTTGCCCCATTCATCAGAGAGCTGGGGGTAACATTCGGGCTTGATGTTTCATCGGAAAGTGCGTTGGCAGCCGGTCTTGTCATGGGCATCATGATTATCCCCTTTGTCTCTTCCCTGGCAGATGATGTTATTAATGCTGTGCCGCAGGCCATGCGTGACGGTGCATTAGCCCTGGGGGCGACCAAAAGTGAGACCATCAAGCAGGTTGTCATACCTGCTGCACTTCCCGGCATAGTTGGGGGCGTACTTCTTGCTGTTTCAAGGGCCATTGGTGAAACCATGATTGTGGTCATGGCGGCCGGACTTGCTGCCAATCTAACCGCCAACCCGCTGCAGGCTGTCACCACGGTTACAGTTCAGATTGTCACTCTCCTGGTAGGGGACCAGGAGTTTGACAGTCCGAAGACCCTGGCAGCTTTTGCCCTGGGGCTTATCCTCTTTATTGCTACGCTCATTCTTAATATCATAGCGCTGTATGTTGTGCGGAAATACAGGGAGCAGTATGAATAACTCCAATGTAAAAGAATCACACGAAGCAGAGCCTCAAGATTCGCGGACAATAGATATCGTCAACCGGGGCCTTGCTAAACGCTATGGAAAAGAACAGCGCTTTAAGATCTATGGACTGTTGGCCGTTCTTACCAGTCTCTCTTTCCTGGCACTTTTGTTTTTCACCATTTTCTCAAACGGGTATTCGGCTTTTTTCCAGACTTTTGTGAAACTGGAAGTTTTTTTTGACTCTGCCTTCATTGATAAAGATGATCCTGCGAATTCAAATTTTCCCGGCCTGGTCAAGAAAACTCTCAGAAATGAATTCCCGGAGGTTAAAAATCGCAAAGAAAAAAAAGAACTCTACTCTCTCATCAGTTCCGGTGCCGCATTCCAACTCCAGAAAATGATCCAGCAGCAGCCGGACCTGGTTGGCAGGACAATTACAATCCAGGTCCCGGCAGATGACGATGTCGATATGCTCATCAAGGGTAACATTACCCGGGATGTGCCTGAAAGTAACCGGCGCCTGAATGACAGACAATTAGCATGGATTGACAAATGGGCTCACGAGGGAAAAATTACAAAACGCTTTAACACGGCCTTTTTTACATCCGGTGACTCCAGGGAACCAGAACTGGCTGGCATACTTGGTGCCCTTGTCGGATCCATTCTCACCTTGACCCTGACCCTTTTGCTTTCATTTCCGGTCGGTGTCGCTTCCGCTGTCTATCTTGAGGAATTCGCCCCAAAAAACAGATGGATCGACATTGTAGAAGTCAATATAAACAATCTTGCCGCTGTTCCTTCCATTGTTTTCGGGCTTCTTGGCCTGGCTGTATTCATCAACTTCTTTCACATGCCGCGATCAGCGCCGTTAGTTGGCGGCCTGGTCCTGACACTTATGACCTTACCCGTAATCATTATTGCAAGCAGGGTCTCCCTGCAGTCGGTGCCCCCGTCAATACGAGAAGCTGCACTGGGGATAGGTGCTTCAAAAATGCAGACAGTGCTGCATCATGTTCTGCCTCTGGCACTGCCTGGAATGCTCACCGGCACCATAATTGGCATTGCACGGGCCCTGGGGGAAACTGCGCCGCTCCTCATGATAGGCATGGTGGCTTTTATCGTTGATATTCCGTCCGGATTCACAGATCCCGCCACTGCATTGCCTGTACAGATTTTTCTCTGGGCCGACAGCCCGGAACGCGGCTTTGTGGAGCGCACCTCAGCAGCCATTATTGTGCTCCTTGCGCTTCTGGTTGTTATAAATTCACTTGCTGTTATTCTACGGAACCGGTTTGAAAGACGATGGTAAACAGGAACCAATCGAATAAAAATGAATACCCACAAACTAATAGCTAATGAAAAATACAAAAGCATGTAACCAACTGGTAACCCTTTCTTAATGATGAGAAGCTAGCATAAACTTTAAAACCCAGGATGCATCTCTCTTGTCAATAACAGTAGCATTAAAATATTTCCCATTAATGTAAGGAGAACGTTATGCATACATTTAAAACAATACCTTTACTCTGGAT
>PKTW01000052.1 GCA_002868955.1 Desulfobulbaceae bacterium | reverse complement strand
TTTTGTTTTTTGCTGACCTGACGCCATAAATCTCTCTCCTGATATATGCAGAATTCTGTTACAACGAGTATAGATCCGGATTTCTGTATTGGCTGCGGATTATGTCTTGAAGTCTGTCCTGCCGGGACTATTTCCATGCAGGATGGTAAGGCTGTGGTAACCGGGACATATTCCATGGCTTGCGGTCACTGTGAAGCAGTCTGTCCAGTTGCAGCTATTCGGGTCGAAGCCCTGGAGCATCCTTTTGCCCTGTCATCGGCTGCGGTGGATGATCGTTGGCTGCCGCACGGCGAGTATGATAGCGGGCAGCTCGTACGCTTGATGCTGTCAAGGCGTTCCTGCCGCAATTATAAGGACAAAAAAATCGATCGCCTGGTGCTTGAAGACCTGGTGAAGATAGGTACCACTGCACCATCTGGTACAAATTCCCAATGCTGGACCTTTACAATTCTGGACAACCGCAGAGAGGTCGTTATCCTGGGCGAGCAGATGGCCAGATATTTTCATGAATTAAACAGGATGGCTGCAAAACCCTGGCTCAGGTTTATTTCAAAAATGTTTTTTGAGGATGCACTGGGGAAATATTTCCACACCTATTATAAAACCGTACGTGAAGGGCTCCGCCTGTGGGACAGGGAAGGTGGGGATTCCCTCTTTCATGGAGCGGCTGCAGCGATTCTGGTAGGTGGGGAAAAATCTGCAAGTACACCCATGGAGGATGCTCTCCTGGCGAGCCAGAATATCCTGTTAGGCGCGCACAGCCTCGGTCTGGGGTCCTGCATGATAGGCTTTGCAGTTGAGGCCATAAAACGGGATAGGCAGATAAGAAAATTATTGCAGATCCCGAACTATGAATCAGTCTATGCAGTCATAGCCCTTGGATATCCGGCAGAAAAATATCAGAGAACAGGGCTCAGAAAAAAGATCGTACCCCGGTATCCATTAGAGCATAAACATTCTGAAAAATAAAATGACGGTTTCAGAAAAGCCAAAATTGAGCAGGGATCTTGATAACTCATGGCAGGCTATTCGTCTTGTTCTGCCTTTTTTCCGATTATATAGACTGCAGTTGTTCCTCGGTTTTTTTTCACTCCTTGCGGTCAATGGGCTGCAACTGGTTATTCCAAGGATCATCAAACATGCAGTCGATGGTCTGCAAAATAAAGAGGTCTCCCCGGCAATCCTTCTGCAGTATGGCATAATGATAATTGGCCTTGCTGTCTGCGTTGCTTTATTCCGTTTCGGCTGGCGTTACATGATACTGGGTTTTTCACGCCATCTGGAAAGAGATTTGCGCAACTGGCTTTTTTCCCACATCCTGACCCTGGACCGTATGTTTTTTCAACGCAGCACCACCGGGCAAATAATGGCTCTAACCACCAATGACATGGCAGCTGTTCAGCTCGCCGGAGGCATGGGCCTGGTAGCTTTTGCCGATGCCGTTGTTCTCTCGCTTGCCGCCTTTTCTTTCATGGCATATATCCATCCGGGATTAACCCTTATAGCCATAATACCCATGCCCTTCCTCGCATTCCTCACAAGATTTCTTTCCGGCAGGCTGCACCGGTATTTTAAAAAGGTGCAGGAGCAGTTTTCCGGGCTTACCGAGTTTGCCAGGGCATCAATTAACTCAATACGCATGATTAAGGCGTACACCCTGGAGAAAAAACAGGTAAAGCAATTTGATGGAATGGGGCGTGAATATGTACAGGACAACCTGCGTCTTGCCAAGGTGCAGGGGACCCTTTTTCCGGTTTCCGGGCTTATAGCAAATACCAGTATGCTCCTGGTTCTGTTATTCGGTGGCCGCTTGACTATTCAAGGCAGTATCACCATCGGTGACTTTGTGGCTTTCACCTCCTATCTGTTCATGCTGACATGGCCGATGATGGCATTAGGCTGGGTGACAAACCTTTTCCAGCGCGGTGTTACTTCCCTGCAGCGCATCCAGAATGTCCTGAACGAGCAACCGTCTATTGCCACACCCTCCCAGCCGGCTCCCATTCCTGAAAAGCTGAACTGCATTTCTATAAAAAATCTTACGTTTAACTATCCCGGTCAAAACGATCCGACCCTGCAGAATGTAACCCTTGAGATAAAGCAGGGCATCCTGGGTATAGTGGGCAAGACAGGATCGGGGAAAACAACCCTGTCCCATCTTCTGGCCAGGCTCTATCCGCTTGAAAACGGCACCATCTTCTGGAATGGCATTGATATAAATCAACTTGATCTTGCTGAAGTGCGGAGAAGAATAGCGCTGGTTCCCCAGGATATCACTGTTTTTTCGGATACTGTCAGGGCCAATATTAGCATGGGAAATGCTGGAGCCACACAGGAAGAGATTGAAACAGTCGCAAGAGCTGCAGCGATTCATAACGAGATTGTAGGTCTGCGGAAAGGTTATGATACGCGGATTGGCGAGAAGGGCGTAAAACTCTCCGGCGGGCAGCGACAGCGTATCGCCCTTGCCCGTGCCCTCTTATCCGACAGGCCGCTTCTCATTATTGACGATGGCCTATCAGCAGTGGATATCGAGACCGAGCATGAAATTATCGCCTCTATGAGATCGTTCATCAGTGACAGGATCTGCATCATTGTATCACATCGTTTGGCACCTTTAGCACAGGCGGACCGGCTTATTGTCATGGACAGGGGAAAAATCGTGGCCCAGGGGGACCATAAGCATCTGCTGCAGACAAACAGGTTCTATGCCACAATTTATGATTACCAGACAAGCCGGATGGGGAAAAAATAAAAAACAGGATTCAAGGTGTCAAGGATTCAAGGTTTCAAGTGAAAAACGATATATGACGACAGCACTACATCCATCTGGAAAGCTGAATGCTTTATAAAACTTCAGGCACTTATAACTTTAGCTCACTTTAGACACTATAGAAAATGCAATACGGATTCGGTTATTTTGAAGAGGATAAACTGGGAGAGGTCACCGATTTCAACCTCTGGCGGCGGATACTGGGGTATGCCGTACATTACTGGCAGGGGGTGGCTTTGGCGGTGTTTCTCTCCTTTGCCGTGATTGGCTCCAGTCTCCTTCTGCCCTACCTGGTCAGGCTGGGGGTGGACAACTATATCATAAATGTTGAAATCACGGTATCCGAGCGCTTTTCCGGCCTGACAATACTGGCAGTAATCTTTGGGGTTGCGGTAATTGTTGGTTTTATAGGCAACTATTTCCAGGTCACTGTCCTGGAGTGGACCGGACAGAACATCATGCACAGGCTGCGGCAGCATATTTATATACACATGCTGGGACTTGACCTGGCATTTTTTAATGAGAATCCAAGCGGCAAGCTTGTTACCCGGTTAACCAACGATGTCCAGAACATGCACGAGATGTTCACCTCGGTCATTGTCACCCTATTCAATGATGTTATCCGGATTATCGGCATCCTGGTCCTGCTCTACTGGCTTAATTGGCGTCTTGCTGTGCTCATGACCCTGCTGCTGCCCGCGATTCTTGTAGCCACCCTCTGGTTCAGCAAGATAGCCCGCAACGTTTATCGGGAGATCAGGACCAACCTGGCTAAAATAAATGCCTACCTGCAGGAGGCTGTTTCAGGCATCAGCCTAATCCAGCTGTACCAGAGAGAAAAGGATACTGAACGCTCTTTTGTGAATCTGAACCAGGCCTATTTTGCCTCTACCGTGCAGCAGATAAAAATATTCGGCATTTTCATGCCCGTGCTTGACATTCTTGCGTCAACGGCAACAGCCATTAGTATCTGGTACGGCGGTATCCTGATTCTCAGGGGTGAAATGACCATAGGCATTCTTGTGGCCTTTCTTTCCTATATGCGTCTTTTTTTCCAGCCGCTCCGGGAACTGTCGCAGAAATATTCAATTGTGCAATCGGCCATGGCCTCAGCTGAAAGAATTTTCCAGCTTCTGGATACAAGAAGCGGACTGCCGGTATTGCCTGAGCCGTTTGGGCCGCAAGCAGTAAGCGGCACCCTGGAGTTCAGCAATGTGACCTTTGGATACGATCCTGACAAACCAGTCATTCACAACCTGTCCATGAAGGTGGCCCCGGGTGAAACCGTCGCAATTGTCGGGGCCACAGGCTCAGGAAAATCCACGCTCATCAACCTGCTTGAACGGATGTATGACCCTGATTCCGGCAGGATTTTGCTTGACGGCCATGATTTGCGGGAACTTGATCCGCAATGGCTGCGCAATACAGTGGGACTCGTCATGCAGGAGGTCTATCTGCTACGAGGCACCATAAAGGAAAACATCCTCCTTGACTCAGGAATGGGGGAACAGGGCCTTACGGCTATACTGCAGCTGGCCCAACTGGATGAACTCATAGGCCGTTTACCGCAAGGAATCCACACCAAGATTGGTGAAGGCAACCTTGAACTGTCAGCAGGGGAGCGGCAATTACTGACCCTGGCAAGAGTTATGGTTCGGGATCCCGAGATCCTGGTATTGGATGAGGCCACAGCCAATGTGGATTCAGAAACGGAAATACTGGTTGAACGTGCCATTGATGCAACGTTGTCACAACGGACAAGCATCGTCATTGCCCACCGGCTGTCAACTATCCGACGGGCTGACCGGATAATTTTCATGGATTCAGGGCAGATTGTAGAAGAAGGGACCCATGAAAAACTCATGGCTGACAAGGGATTCTACCATCGGCTGCAGAACCTGCAATATATCGAATGGGACCCAAACGAGCAATCTCACGTGTCCTGAGTTTCATTCTGCCTGACAGCCGTGAGAACTTCCTGGATAAAAGTGACAATTTTTTCCTGGTGTGAACCGGGCCAGTATATTTTTTTGCACTTCTCACATATATGAAACGATTCGTAATATTTCCTGGTCAGCGGTTCCAGGCGCTCCAGGATAGTTTCTTTGCTTATAGGCACCAACAGACCGTTGCAGGGAATACATCTGCTTAACGGTTTAATCTTGCTGCTGAGATCATAGAGACGCACAACTTCAATGAGCTGCCTGGTGGGATCCTGTGTCCTGAGCAGATATCCGTGCATGACAATTTTTCTTTTCAGTAGAGAGACATCACGGGTCAGGAGAATCCGCTTTTGTGCATAAGCGATCCCGGCCAGTTTTCCATCCCGGGTAGCATTTTCATACACGGTATCAAAGCCGAGCGTCCTGAGGTGCATTGCCAGTTTTCCGACATTGACATCTACGACAAAAGCAATCCTGTCCAGGGGGTCCGGCCGCAGGATGTCAGCAATAAGGGGATTTACGGGCGGGGTTAGCGGGGTTGCCTCGACAATATCCTTATCACGCAGGATATAATCAAATCCGACTTCCGCGCCGTTGACTGTCAGTTTACCGATAAGAGGATGGGGAACTCCAAGCGATTCAATGACATCTTTGATAGAGGCTTTTCGGTCAAAATGATGCAAGAAGGAGGACCCATAAAGCTCTTTCTTTTTAAGCATCTCACTTAAATAATTTTGAAAAATAAATGTAACGACTGGCATACCAAAAATAAGAAAAATTCCCAATAAACTACTTGCTATTCTCTCAAAAACTTAATAGTTACTTAGCAAAATTTGATACATTCGAATAAAGTCTCGCAGTCACCAACAGTGCCTAACAATATCAATAGATTACAGACGGAACATCTGTTCGTCGAGTGTTTTTTGCGAGACCGGCAGATATCTGCATAAAAGTATTATTAATTTGTCAAAATTGAAAAAATGCACCACTTGTATCAGGTGAGTTTTTCATGTTTTTAGTGACTTTGACATTTGGTGAATAAAAATGGCAACAAGCGACAGACGGATTATCCAGCGTTTCCCTGTTGATTTCAGAGTGGATTTCATCCATGCCGGGGATTACCTGATTTCCTGCAGCAAGGATATTTCCATGGATGGCATGTTCGTTAATACAGAATCTCCAGCCCCGGTGGGTACTCACGTGAATCTTATATTTCCGGCTGAGGGCAACATTGAAGTGGAGGTTGCAGCACTCGTTGTCTGGAACAGGGGAAAAAGTAGCTACCAGCGACCGGGAATGGGCGTCCAGTTTCTTTCTCCCTTGCCTCAGTCTGTAAAAAAGGATTTTCTCAAAAACATCGACCGGATCGTGATTTTGAGCGGGAGGGGTATTTCCGCTTAGGAAACAGGTCTAATATCCCAGGCAGTTTTTTTAGCAGCCGCATAGTTTCCTACGTCAAGCGCGCGACCAATTTCTCCATTACACTTGAAAAATTCCCTTCCAGGGTAACTGCTGCCATGTGGCTCAGCACAGGTTCCCGGTTGATTTCAATAATCTGGCCGCCCCTGTTGAAGACGGTAAACGGTATGCGTGCTGCAGGTTGTATCTGGCATGAAGTGCCGGCAACGAGCAGCAGATCGGCAGAGGTCAGCATTTGCTCGGTTTGGTTCAGGATGGTTTCAGGGATGCGCTCGTCAAAAAAAACGATGTCCGGCTTGAGTATCGCATTGCAGGATGAACAATGCGGCGGCAGAGAAGATTCTTTCACATAAGCAAGGTTATAACTCGCAGCGCACGAAAGACAGGTGAATGTATCAAGAGATCCATGGAATGCAATGACATATTTACTGCCACCCTTTTGATGGAGGCTGTCAATATTCTGGGTGATGATTCCTGATAAAAGGCCTTGCTGCTCCAGAGTGGCAAGTGCTCTGTGGCCTTTGTTCGGTTCGGCAGCAACAACCTCCAGAAGTCCGGTAAGCATGCGCCATACCTTTGCAGGATTGGCCATAAAGGCGCCCAGGGTTCCATACTCGATCGGGTCGTAGCGGGACCAGAGGCCATTCTTGCCCCGGAAGTCCGGGATGCCGCTTTCAGTACTCACCCCCGCACCGGTGAGCGCCATGCCATTGCGTGATTTCTGCAGGAGGGCCGCGGCTTTGTCAAAGAGGTCTTCCGTCATAATGCACTTTTTAATTAATTTTTCTTCTTCTCTGGGCCCTGATGCCGCATATTTTGTTGCAGAATTGTTTGATCATCGAGAAATAAAGTTCGCCTGCACTGGCAATAACAGTGTTATGTGAAGCGCCAGGTACCACTTGGAATTCTTTTGCCCGGGCCGGTGACTGGGCCTGGAGTATGGCGGCAGAGTTTACCGGGGTAATTTCGTCATACTGGCCATGGATGATGAGGGTCGGCTTGGTAAAGGAGGAAATCTTGCGTACATTGCGAAAACCGTCCTCTTCTGAAATTCTCAACCGTGCCACATCAACTCCGAGATTCATAAGCAGGGGCAGCGTTGTGGCAAAGCCGCTTTCAATTATCAACCCAGCAAAATCATCAGCATGGTTTGATGCCAGTTCAAGGGCAGCTGCGGCGCCGAGGGAGCGTCCCATAGCTAACAGGGGCCCGGTGTGCCCTGCTTTAGAGAGCCAGTCCCTTACAGCATCAAGTACGCGGTGTGAGTCTGCCATCATAGCGGTTACCGTCGGGCTTCCGGAACTTTTGCCGTAGCCGCGGTAATCCACTGCCAGGAAATTCATGCCGAATTTTGTATAGTAAGGTCCTATGGTGTCATAATCGCTTACAATTTCACCGTTGCCATGAAAGAAGAGGATGTTGGGCTCTTGCTGGCCCGCAAGATGAAATCGTGTGTGCACCCCGATCCCTTCATCAACTGTTATGATATTATCCACTACATTATCCGGGGGAGGTCCGGGGTGGGCGTCCCGGCGCGGGTGAAATATTATCTGCAGCACTTCCGTCTGGTCAAGTTTGCTGTAATCATAGAATATCTCTGTCATTTTGCTCTCCGGTAGAGGGTGAAAAAAAATGGAAACGCCAGTTATTTTTTCTTGTAACAATTTATCATCATGGGTGATCTGTTTATACACTAACTTTATAGAGTATTTGCAACAATTTCATAATTAATTGCTGCCAATGAAAAGGTCTGCCAAATGCTTCTCTTCCTGTTCTACCTGGAAAATTTAAGTTTTTCACACTGGAGTGATGGGGTATTGGGAAACTGAGAATAGCACCAGGTCGTAACCTCCAGGCAATCTTCAATCTTCTGCCAATCATCTGCAGCAGCTTTTGCAGATAATTTTTAAATTTTATTATTTACTTCCAAAGTTAACTCTTGACCCCTTGTGTTAATCGTTGTCTCGTATCACATGATGATAAATTTGTAAGCTAACAACCACGAATTTTGCCCCTTCAATATTATGCCCGGATATCTTTCGACAGGACAGTATGACTGTTACGATATAAAAGGCACAGTTATTCCCTGCGAAAATTCCGGCCAGGATGGTGAGTTCCGCACCGGTATTCAATGGCCGCAGGAGCGGTTTGTCGTGGACGGACAACTGGTCCTTGATCAACTCACCGGCCTGCAGTGGCTCAAAAATGCCAATCCTGCAGAGTTCCCTATTACCTGGCAGGAAGCACTTGATTACATTTCAGGGATGAACCGTGAAAAAAGGGAGGGGTGCTCTGACTGGCGTTTGCCGAACCGGAGAGAGCTCAGAAGTCTCATGGCTTTTGAGACGAGAAAGCCTGCGCTGCCGGCAGAACACCCTTTTGAAAATGTTTTTCTCGGCTGGTACTGGACTTCGAGCACCGCAGCAATTCATCCCGCCTATGCCTGGTATATACACATGGAAGGGGCCCGTATGTTCTTTGGCCACAAGGAGCAGTATTGTCTTTTATGGCCGGTATGCAGCCAGGGCAAACAAATTTTACCGGTAACAGGACAAAAGAAATGCTATGACGCAGCGGGCAACGAAATACCATGCCGGGGAACAGGGCAGGACGCTGAACTGCAGATCGGGCTGGCCTGGTCTCAATCCCGCTTTGAGATCAGGCAGGCAATGGTGCTCGACAAGCTTACAGGTCTCGTTTGGCTGCAGGATGCGGATGTCAGTCACGGAACAATGAATTGGGGTGAGGCCCTGCATAATGTAAAAAAACTTGAACTGCCATTGCCTGAAAAAACCATGCGATGGCGGCTGCCCACCATCAATGAACTGGAGTCACTGGTTGACTGTTCCAGGCATAGTCCGGCCCTGCCGCACGCGCATCCCTTTAAAAATGTCAGGGACACCTACTGGTCATCAACAAGCAGTTTTTTTGAACCGGCCTGGGCCTGGGCATTGTATCTGAATAAAGGAGCCACCGGCGTCGGTTTCAAACAGGAAGCGGGCTTTCACCTCTGGCCGGTGGCTGCAAAAGTAGACTAAAAGACGGGCCTCTATTCAGCCTTGAAAAAGGCCTTGGCATTGGCGCCGCATACCGGGCATTTTTCCGGCGCTTCCTTTTCGTGTGTATGGCCGCATACAGAGCAGATGTAATACTCGCATTCCTCCATGTTTTCCAGGTTGTCCAAGGCCTTTTGATACAGGGCGGCATGTTCTTGTTCTACTTCGTTGGCATAAGAAAAAGACCGTGCCGCAGACTTGTGGCCTTCGTGATCTGCGGTCTTGATCATATCAGGGTACATATTTTTAAATTCATGTGTTTCACCGGCCAGCCCCTCCTCAAGATTTTCCCTGGTGGACCGTATCCCCCCCATTGCCCGCAGGTGTGCATGGGCATGGACAGTTTCAGCCGCAGCCGCAGCCCTGAAAAGTCTTGCAGCCTGGGGATATCCATCTCTCTCGGCCTGCTTGGCAAACGCGAGATATTTTCTGTTTGCCTGTGATTCTCCTGCAAACGCCTCAGCCAGATTCTGTTCTGTAGTAAGCATGATTTCCTCCTTGGATTTTGGGTTGTAAATATGCAGTGTCTTGCAAATATGTCAATTATTATTCAGCAACTCCGGGAGGCCAGATGATAATAATTCCCAAAAAGTCTGGCAACCTCTTTATTCAGAATAAATAATTATTATGTATAATTCAATTAGTGTTGCTTCCGCCAGTGAAAGAAAAAGTACAGGCGGACCGTACCTTGAGAAAAAAAAGAGGCCGTAATTGCTTGAGATAAATAAAAAATTGATGAGAAAAAGTAACTGTTTATAGTAGTACGATGATTTAGCCAGTTAAATCCGGCAGATCAATTTTTCACATAATCCTGGTAGGAATAGGTTTGAGAAGTATAGTATAATAATAACACTTTTAACCATTCGAGAAGGAAGAAAGTATTGATGTATTTCTTGAATCTGAAAGGTCTTCTGTTATTTCATGCCTGTTTATTCCTGCTTGTTTTTGGCAGTGATGCAATATGCTCTGACCAGTATGATGAAGCTCGCCGTGCAATGGTCAAAGCCATCGAGGCTGATGTCCGTGAAACCAGCTTTTATATAGACAAGAAAAGCCTCGATCCCCGGGTCATGTCGGTTATGGGCACTGTTGACCGGCACAAATTTGTGCCCCCTTCCGAACAATCATGGGCCTATGCAAATCGGCCCTTACCCATAGGCCACGGGCAGACCATTTCCCAACCTTACATAGTAGCGCTGATGACAGATCTCATCAGCGCTGATCCCGGTGACAGGGTGCTCGAGATAGGTACAGGTTCCGGTTATCAGGCAGCCGTGTTGGCTGAAATGGGCGCACAAGTTTTCACTATTGAGATAATTGAGCCCCTGGCAAAGAAGGCTTCAAAGCGTTTGGCGGACTTGGGATACAATCAGGTAAAAACCCGTCAGGGTGACGGATATTACGGCTGGGAGGAAGAAGCTCCTTTTGATGCCATTGTGGTGACAGCGGCAGCCGACCATGTCCCGCCGCCCCTTATCCGGCAGTTGAAACCCGGCGGTGTCATGGTGATTCCAGTGGGCAGCAGGTTTTTCGTGCAGCAGCTGGTGCTGGTTTCAAAGGACAGTGCCGGTTCTATAACAAGCAGGCAGATGCTGCCTGTCCGTTTTGTACCCCTCACTGGCGATCACTGAAGTGAAGCAGGATACCTTTTCCATATGAGCGCCGGAGAGTGGCTCAATGAGTATACCTGAATAATTTACCCATCTATGGACAAAAATACTCCCAGCAGCAAGCAGGAACTTTCTCCACCCCGTCTTACAATATTGCTTGTATCCGCAATGGCGCTTTCCTACGAGATTCTCCTGATGCGCCTTTTTTCCATCGTCCAGTACCACCATTTCGCCTATATGGTCATAAGCCTTGCCCTGCTGGGATATGGTGCCAGCGGTACCTTTCTGGTGTTTTGCAGACAGCAGCTACTGAACCGCTTTCCCTTGGTGCTTATCGGCAACATACTCCTCTTTGCCATAACGGTTGTAGTCTGCTATCTAGGGGGACAACACCTGCTTTTTAATCCTGATGAGATATTCTGGAACAACAGGCAGTGGCTGAAACTCTTTGCTCTTTATCTTTTGTTGGCACTGCCTTTCTTTTTCGCGGCGAACTGCATAGCCCTTGCCTTTTCCAGATTCCGGCAAAAGATCTCGGCAATCTATGCTGCGGACCTTTTCGGGGCAGGCCTGGGCAGTATATTTACCATAGGGTTGCTCTTCATTCTCTTTCCCCAGAAACTACTCCTTCTTCTAGGCAGCATCATTTTTGTCATTGCCATGGTGGCATGGCTGGAACTTCGCCTGCAGCCTCGATGGCAGGCGCTGTTCTTCATCGGCGGGGCTGCAGTTTTGTTTCTGCTGCCTTCAGCCTGGACTGATTTGGCAATCTCCCCTTATAAGGGATTAAGCCAGCAGATACGCATCAACGGCAGCAGAGTAACGGAGGAAAAAACAAGTCCGCTGGCTCTGTTGACAGTTGTCGAGAGTAACCTTGTTCCCTTCCGGTACGCGCCCGGATTGAGCCTTGCAGCTGAGTCAGAACCGCCTGCACAAGTGGGAATATTCACGGACGGTGATTCGATGAATGTCATTACCCGTTTTCAAGATGATATTTCCCGTCTTACATATCTTGACAAGCTTACCTCGGCCCTGCCGTATCACCTCTCCCAGGCAAAGGATATCCTGATTCTTGGAGCCGGTACCGGCTCCGAGATCCTGCAGGCCCTTTATTTTAAAAGCGCCAGCATTACCGCAGTGGAACTTAACCCGCAGGTTGTGCAACTGGTAAGA
This sequence comes from Desulfobulbaceae bacterium, assembly GCA_002868955.1. Classification (GTDB taxonomy): domain Bacteria; phylum Desulfobacterota; class Desulfobulbia; order Desulfobulbales; family BM004; genus BM004. The sequence continues at coordinate 5,062 of PKTW01000052.1, read as the reverse complement.
AGCAGACCTGAATTTTCCGGCAACCTCTACGATCAGGAAAATGTCCGTGTGCACATAGGTGAGGCCCGCAGCTTTGTTTCAGGAAGTCGAAAGAACTTTGACCTTATTCTGCTTCCGATGCTCGATTCTTTCAGCAGCGCAGGAGCAGGACTTTATTCCCTGCATGAAAATTACCTGTATACGGTGGAAGCTTTACAGGATTATATGCAACATCTTGCCCCGGCTGGATATCTGAGTATGAGCCGCTGGATTAAATTGCCGCCGCGGGACACCTTGAAACTTTTTGCAACAGCACTAGAAGCGCTTGCGAGACTGGGCACAGAGGATTCCGGCAATCATCTTGTTATGATCCGCTCCTGGCAGTCGGCTTCCCTGCTGGTAAAGAAATCACATTTCAGCCCGGAAGAGATCAACAGGGTAAAAGAGTTCTGTCAGCAACGGCTTTTTGATCTTGTTTATTATCCCGGCATGCAGCAGCAGGAAGCCAACCGGTTTAATATCATGCGCCAGCCTTACTTGTACGATGGTGCAGTCAGACTGCTTGGAAAGGGAGCAGAAAGATTCAAGCAAAGGTATAAATTCAATATAAAGTCCAGCACGGATGACAGGCCCTACTTTTCACATTTCTTCAAGTGGCGGACGTTGCCGGAGATACTTCGGCTTAAAGGGAAGGGCGGCATGGTGCTCCTTGAATCCGGATATTTGATTCTTGTTCTCACTCTGTTTCAGGCAATAGCTGCCAGCCTTCTGCTAATCCTATTACCCGTGATCGTCAGGCCTTATGTCACGGTTTCAGAAGCAGGCTGGAACCGACCCAGGATAGTTGCCTATTTTTTTGCCATTGGTCTGGGTTTTCTTTTCCTGGAGATTGCCTATATACAGAAATTCATCCTTTATCTGGGCCATCCGCTCTACGCTGCAGCAGCTGTACTGGCGATTTTTTTGGTTTTTGCCGGAATGGGCAGCCAGTATGGACAGGCAAAACAGATCCGTATAAAATGGCCGGTAGCAATTATTCTGGGCCTGGGAATAGCGGACTTGATCGCCGTAAATCACTTGCTCGCGGCTTTCAACTGGCTGCCGGTACCAATGAAAATATTCTGCACCATTTTGCTTCTTGGCCCCCTTGCTTTCACTATGGGGATGCCATTCCCTCTGGCATTGACAGAGGTAGGTACAGATGCGCCGGACCTGATCCCCTGGGCCTGGGCCGTGAACGGCTGTGCCTCGGTTATTGGGGCTGTTCTTGCCACCCTGCTTGCTATTCATTTTGGTTTTACTGCAGTTGTGTTGGCAGCTCTCACCCTCTACGGACTCGCGGCGGCAATCTTTCCAGGCAGGTATAAATTGAAAGGTGGAAGAAATGCCGCGGGATAGGGTATATTTGCGGCGATTGTAAATAGTATAGGCAAAGTAAATGCAACAAGACTCCACAAATAAAAGTACCACGGATGCCATAACTGAAGTGAGCCAACTGACGAAGCGGTTCAACAGTTTAACGGCCCTTGATTCATTGAGTTTCAAGGTTTGCAGAGGCGACATCCTTGGCCTCCTGGGACCGAACGGGGCCGGCAAGACAACCGCCATCCATTGCATGCTGGGTCTGGTCACGCCTACCAGCGGTTCAATTCGGATAATGGGTCTTGATATTGCACGTCACCGCCGCAAAATTCTGGCGCGGGTCAATTTCTCCTCAGCCTATACTGCACTGCCCTCAAACCTGACAGTCAGGGAAAACCTCAATGTCTTCGCCAGGCTCTATGGTCTCAAATCAGCCAGGGTTAGGATAGATAGCCTCCTGGAGCTTTTTGAAATCGAGGCGACAAATGACAGCCTGACCGGCAGCCTTTCTTCTGGGCAATTGACCCGCCTGAACCTGTGCAAGGCCTTTCTGAATGACCCGGAAATTCTTTTCCTTGATGAACCGACGGCAAGCCTGGATCCCGATATTGCTGCCAAGGTTAGGGATCGGCTGCAAGAACTCCAGCGGCAGAGGGGTTTGACCATGATTTATACCTCGCATAATATGCAGGAGGTGGAGCAGATGTGTGACCGGGTAATTTTTCTGGCAAAGGGACGAATCGTCATGCAGGGATCCCCTGCCGAGATCATTAAGCAGTCCCGAAGCCGTTCCCTGGAGGATCTCTTCATTTCCATAGCCAGGAACGGTCACCTGTACCAGACAGTCGATAACCAGGAGGGTGAACCATGTGGCTCAGGATAAGCGCTATTGTCATGCGGTTTTTTTTCCTGCATCGGCGTAGTGTAGCCCGGGTCATGGAAATTTTTTTCTGGCCGGTAATGAACCTTATTGTCTGGGGATTTGTAACCGCCTACCTGAAGGAGCTGGCTTTGCCCAAAACAGTCCTGTTCCTGCTCGGTGCCGTCATACTGTGGGATGTGCTTTACCGGTCGCAGCAGGGCATTACCCTGGCTATTACAGAAGAATTCTGGGTGAAGAACATCATCAATATTTTTATCAGCCCGATCAGTATTGGTGAGTTTTTGGCTGCCATATGTATCGTCGGCCTCATCAAGTCGGTGGTGACCACCATAGTCCTGGGTTTTCTGGCCTTTTTCTTTTACCGGTTTAATCTCTTGTCCGCAGGCCCGGGGCTGGTCCTGTTTCTGGGGAATCTGCTCCTGTTCGGCTGGGCGGTGGGCCTCTTTACCATGGCGCTCATATTCCGTTACGGCCGTGCAGCAGAGGCCCTTATCTGGGGAGTACCGTTTCTTATCCAGCCCTTTTCAGCCGTATTCTATCCTGTTTCCGTCCTGCCTTTCTGGCTGCAGAAGGTCGCCTACCTTCTGCCGTCAACCTATGTTTTCGAGGGCATGCGCCAGGTGCTGGCAACCGGAGTTGTCGATTTGTCAATGCTGGGTATTTCCTTTGGCCTTAATCTGGTTTATCTTTTGCTCGGTTCGCTGTATTTCAGCTGGATGTTGCGCAAGGTCCGCGAAATGGGATATCTCAGCAGGTTTCATTTGGAGTGAGGAGGAGAGGCTTGAGGACTGAGAGCTGAGGGCTGGGAAAAAGTTGTCAGACATCAGCAGATATTTTTTGAAGAAAAAAACAATTGATTTAATTTGGCCGCAAAATAACGCTGACAACTTCAGACATCCACGTATCAAGTCGATAATTGGATATAATATTTGTCGGTTCGAAACCGCGCCTGTCTGCGGTTAATAAAATATTGGTGGGGACAACAATGCCGATTTACGAGTTTTTCTGCAGGGAATGCAATACCATCTTTAACTTTTTAGCACGGCGCATCAATACAAGCACGGTCCCGGACTGTCCGCAATGCGGGAAGAAATTGAAGAAACAGTTGTCATCCTTTGCCACTGTCGGCAAGGCAAAAGAGCCGGGCGATGAAGATCTGCCGGCTGGTTTTGACGAATCACGAATGGAAAGAGCGCTGGGGGAGCTAGCCCTGGAAGCGGAAAAAATGAACGAGGAAGACCCCAAAGCCATGGCCCATCTGATGCGCAGGTTTTCTGCAAAAACCGGGCTGGCTCTTAACGAAAACATGGAGAAAGCATTATCCCGCCTTGAAGCCGGGGAGGACCCGGACCAGATTGAAAAGGAAATGGGAGACATCTTTGAGGGGGATGAAGCACTGCCTTTTGAATTCAAACAGGCCAGGAAAGAAGGGTCCAGGCAAAAACCGCCAATGCATGATGAAACGCTTTATGAAATGGAGTAGCAGCATAAATCGGAACGGGTGCGCACATGAAAAAAATTGATAAAACAAAAGCCGAGCTCTTCCGGGAACTCGAGGATATAAAAAAGCAGGTTCAGGAACTGAACAATTCCCAGGCTGAATTTGAGAAGGCCCGCGTGAAATATGAAAAACTTCTTGATTCCACTCCTGATGCCATGCTTTTTGTCAACACTCAGAATAAGGTTGTTCTGGTCAATGCCCAGTTTGAGAATATTTTTGGTTACCGCCAGGATGAAATCGTCGGCAAGAAGCTCGATATCCTCGTCCCGGAACGCTACAAAAAAAATCACAGCAAGATGGTCCAGCGGTTTTTTGCGTCGCCAAATGTAAGGCCCATGGGATCGCATCTTGAGATTTACGCGCGCAAGAAAAACGGTGTTGAATTTCCAGCAGATATCAGCCTGAGCCCGTTACAGACTGACGAAGATCTCCTTGTCACCGCAGCAGTTAGGGATATTTCCAAACGAAAGGCGGCTGAGGATCAGATTGAATTGAACTATTACATTCAAAAGGTGACAAATTCCATGCTCAAAATCTCATTGGAACCATTGTCAATGGAAGAACGTTTCGAACGCATCCTTGACCTTATTCTCAATGTGCCGAACTTGTCCCTGCAATCTAAAGGCACAATTTACCTCAAGGATCCCAATGCTGAAGTTTTATCCCTAAGGGCGCAGCATGGATTTACAGAAAAAGAGTCGCTGCCGTGCACTGAAATTCCTCTTGGTCACTGTCTGTGCGGCAAGTCCGCAGCAATGTCAAAGCTTATGTACGCCGAGGATATGGATCCTATTCATGAGATCCATGATGCCGAGATGTTTCCGCACGGGCATTACTGTGTCCCCATCGTGTCGGGTAAAAAACTCTATGGCCTCCTGAATGTTTACATCCAGGAGGGGCATAAGCGTTCTAACCGTGAGGAAGATTTCTTGACTTCAGTGACAAGTACCCTGGCTGCCATTATTGACCGCGACCGGGCCGAAAAGGAGAAGAAGGATTTGCAGCGGCAGCTTGCCCAGGCAGAAAAGCTGGCAGCCCTCGGCAGATTCACGGCAAATATAGCCCATGAAATACGCAATCCCCTGACCTCAATGGGAGGATTCGCCAGACGGCTCGACAAAACAATCCCTGAGAACACAAAGGAAAAGGACTATGCCAATATCATAATTGCAGAGGTGACCAGGCTTGAAAATATCCTGAAAAATATCCTGAGCTTTTCCAGGGAGGGGCTACCCAATTTTACCGAAAATGATCTTTCCGAAGTCATCGATCGGGTGCTGCAGATGAATGAAGATCTGTTCAAGGAAAAAGCCATAGTCATAAAAAGATCTTTTGCA
>PKTW01000016.1 GCA_002868955.1 Desulfobulbaceae bacterium | reverse complement strand
TCGTGGTTCTGCCGGGAATTTGAATCACTTTATACAGATTTAAGTATTGAAAAAGAGATAACGGTTGCAGAAGAGGACATTCCCAAGCCTTTGAAAATAGTTATTTACCGAATTCTCCAGGAAACACTGAATAATGCCGCCAAGTACAGCGGAACGGAAGATATTATTTTAAAGCTATTCAAAACAGCCACAGACCTGGAATTGCTGGTGGAAGATACCGGTGTGGGTTTTGCCCCTGATAAGATTGCAGAAAGAAAGGACGGTAGCAGAGGAATGGGCCTGACCAGCATCAAGGAACGGGTATATCTCTCGGGGGGTGAGGTTTCTATCCTGTCCGCACCGGGGCGCGGCACCAGGATCCATATTGTCTGGCCCGTAACGGCTCCGGCGACAAATTGATAACATACGTATCTGCAGAAAGCTGGGCAATTCGCAAAAAACAGCGATGCAGAATTTCTGCATGAAAAGCAAGGTTAAAAGTCGACCATCTTCTTTGCAATGGCATATGCGGTCAAGGCGGCGGTATTTCGCAGGTCGAGTTTCTGCATCAGGTTGGAACGATGTTTTTCAACGGTCTTTAAGCTGATGCAGAGGTGCTCGGCTATCTTTTTATTTGTATTGCCTTCGGCGACCAGCTTCAGTATTTCCCGTTCACGCGCTGTGAGGTTATCAAGGACGGCAGCAGGCTTGTCTTTTTTATCTGTATTGAGGAAGGCATCTACCACCTTATCGGATATGCTGGGACTGAGGAAGGTTTTCCCGTTTATGACATAGTCAATTGCCAGGAGCAGTTCATTCTGACTGGCGTCTTTCAGCATATAGCCATTAGCGCCTGCCTGGAGTGCCGCGATAATGTACTCTTCGCTTTTGTGCACGGTGAGGACAATAATCTTAATCTCGGGATGCTGGCTTTTAATTTCCCTGATTGCATCTATGCCGTTCAGTTTCGGCATGGAAAGATCGATCAGCAGCAGGTCCGGTTGCAGAGTATCGACTTTTCGTATTGCTTCCCGGCCGTCTCCGGCCTCGCCTATTACTTCAAGGCCATTTTGGCCGGAGAGCAGGGCCCGCAGACCGGCCCGCAGAATGGTGTGGTCTTCAGCAATGACGATTTTTCTTCTAGTCTCCATGCCCGTAACAGATTAAAATTTAGCCTTGAGTCCGGCAGGAATATTTTCCCACATCGGCCTTTCCTGACTTCTGCACCCTACTAATAACTGTTTTCAGCCAAATCCCGGCAAACACAGGAAGATGTCCCAATTTCATCTATGAACAGCCATTGTAAAAACAATTCTTATTATTAACAGGTTTGATCATAAAGGAAAATATCTAATTTTTCGTGAAAATCCGGGCGCTGCATAGACATATAACACCGTTACAAAGGATAAAAACAATACTCGCAACAAAAGACAGTTGCGACGGGGAATATATCGAGGCCATACCCGTTGATACCGATGCCCTGGTACGTCCTCGTGAACGCAGAAAAAACATAGCAAATGACGAGCGCGGGAACATGAATACCTGGCTGAGAACCCGGATCAGTGCCAGTAGAGAAATCGGTGTTGCATATACAGTGTTTCTGCAAGGGATATACATAGTTACCACCATTTTTTTATTGTAAAAATAAGATTAAGTATGAAAATGGGTGAATATATTAAGCAGAAAGAAAAATTACTTTTTCAACCGGTTACAATACCTCTACATTCAGTTAGCAATGCGGGGCGCTGCATAGGCATATAACATACTGCCAAAAGGGGATGGAAACTCTTGAGCCGACTACTTCTCATTGAAAAAAATTCGTTTATCAGGGATTCATTGTGCCATCTTCTGCAAGCCTGGTTTCCTTCTCTTATTATCAAAGAAGTCATCTGTTATGACGACTGCCTCACCTCCATGGAAAAATTCAAGCCTGATATTCTCATCCTCGGCATTACAGATAACGGCGACATCGGCCTGAAGAATCTCCAGCAGGTGCGGGCGCAATATCCCACTACGGTCATTGTCCTTTTTACCAGCTACGAGATGGAGGAATACCGGAAGCAGGCGATTATGAAAGGCGCCAATCATATTATCTCAAAAGAATTGTGGACCGGCCATGAAATCCTGGCCCTGATGCGGACGATACTTGCAACAAAAGACATTTATGACGGGGAATATACCAAGGACATACTCGTTGATAAGGACACCCTGGCACGTCCTCTTGAACGCAGGAAAAAAGACAACAGAGGAAGAGCGCGGGAAAAAGAATACCTGGCCGAGAAGCCGGACCGGCGCCAGTAGTGTTATCAGAGGGGAATATACAGTGTTTCTGAACAGAAAATACATAGTTTCCCCCATTTTTTTGTTGTGAATATAAGCATAAAAAAGAAAATGGGAAAACCTTATAAACAGAAACAATAATTATTTTCAACAAATCACGCAGGGAAATGAAAAAATTTTCATGCCCTTTATGATTTAAGTGCCAGGTATTGATAGTAATTTTGTATCTGTGATCATGTGGGCATTATTGGGGTTGTAAACATAAATAAAAATTAATTTTTTCAACTGCATACCACTAATTTGTAATATGCGAGGGTGAAATATTGAGAACAGCCTATCAAAGATTGTTAATCGTGTTTTGTTTTCTGCTATTGGTTCCTTCAAGTCTCCTGGCTGATGAGCAGAAGGCCCTTGAGACCCAGCAGGAAAAGGAAAGCTACAGCATCGGCTACCAGGTCGGCCTCAGCGTGAAGCGCGATGGTGTCGAC
>PKTW01000114.1 GCA_002868955.1 Desulfobulbaceae bacterium | reverse complement strand
GCTCCACGGCCGGCGTTTCATGCTGCTCCGCTGCCGGCGCTCCATGCTGCTCCACGGCCGGCGTTTCATGCTGCTCCGCTGCCGGTGCTCCATGCTGCTCCACGGCCGGTGCTCCATGCTCTCCGACCGGAGCGCCATGATCCTTAACCGACGGAATAAATGCAGGTGCACCCGCCGGGTTGTATTGCGGCATGGCGACAGCCACCTTGTCCGGGGTCACCAGATCCACAAAATTCATCATGAATCCCGGAAAAATCCCGATGAGCACCGAAATGATCGCAGCTACCATGATCGGAATGACCATGGAAAGCGGCGCTTCCTTTATGCCCTCGTACTTTTCTCCTTTCGGACGTTTACCGAAAAAGGCCTTGTACGTCACTGGTGCAAAATAGCCCACATTCAGCAGGGTACTGGCCAGAAGCACCAACAGTATTCCAATGTAATAATGCTCCATCTCCATTGTCCCGACCAGCAGTTTCCACTTGGTGACAAAACCTGCAACCGGTGGAGCGCCGATCATGGAAAGCGAGGCAATACCAAAGGCGGCAAAGGTAAAAGGCATGGTGCGCCCCAGGCCGCTCATTTCGGAAATATTTTTCTTGTGGGAAGCCACGTAGATAGCACCGGCGCAGAAAAACAGTGTAATCTTGGAAAAGGCGTGGTTGGTGATATGGATAAGCCCGCCCTCGATTGCAGTCGGGGTCAGAAGCGCCACCCCGAGAATAATATAAGAGAGCTGGCTCACCGTGGAATAGGCGAGCCTGGCCTTGAGGTTATCCTTGGAAAGTGCGATTATCGAGGCCATGAGAATGGTAAACGATACAAAGTAGGCGGTTGGCACCCCGAGATTCAAGGCGCTCATGGTGTCTACCCCGAACACGTAAAGCATGACGCGGGTTGTGGAGAAAACACCGACCTTGACCACGGCAACAGCATGGAGCAGGGCGGAGACCGGCGTCGGGGCAACCATGGCGCCGGGCAGCCAGTGATGGAAGGGCATGACACCGTTTTTGGCAAACCCGAAAATACATAAAATATAAAGAATGGTCACCAGGGTCGAATTGACGTCCGGCGGGAAAATGCCGGTACTGATATTCGTGGCAAAGTCAAGGGTGCCGGTCAATACATAGATAAGGATCATGGCCGGCAGGATGAAGCCCTTGGCAGTCGTGGTCAGGTAGACAATATACTTCCGGGCCCCCATATACCCTTCTTCATCCTGGTGATGGGCAACCAGTGGATAGGTGCAGACGGAGACAATCTCGTAAAAGAGATACAGGGTAAAGAGGTTATCGGCAAATGCCACGCCGATAGCCCCGAAGAGTGCCAGGGCAAAACAGGTGTTGAAGCGGGTCTGGGCATGTTCCTGCAGACCGCGCATGTAGCCCATGGAATAGAATACCGCCATAATCCACAGGAATGAAGCAGCCAGGGCAAATATCATGGAAAAGGCGTCGACCCTGAAGGTGACGCTCAAGCCGGGCAGGATATCGAAAACTGTGCATTTCAGCATTTTGCCTGCCAGCACATCCGGTACCATGGAGGCTATGATCAGGAACATGATCACTGCCGCAACGGTCGACAGACCCTCGCGGAAATTGGGTTTGCGGCCTGCCATGCTTACCAGTATCGAACCGATTAAAGCGGCTAGAACGGCATACAATGGTTTACACGAAGCAATTTCCATGACCTGTTTCCCTTTCCCTCAATCTATCCTTTTAACTCCGCCACATCATCAGCATCAATGGAGCGGAAGTTTCTGTAGACAGCAATAATTATACTCAGGGCAATTGCAGCCTCTGCAGCGGCGATGCCCATGATAAACAGGGTAAATACCTGGCCTACGGTAGGGTCCGGGGCCAGGAACCTGTTAAAGGCCATGAAGTTGATGGAGGCACCGGCCAGGATCAATTCACCGGCGATCAGCATGCCGATGAAAGTTCGGCGGTGTACCAGACCGTAGAACCCTATACCGAAAAGCAGTGCCGCAATAATAAGGTAGATAATGAGGCTGTCGCCAAATGCCGGGATGCTCATGATTCTCCTCCTGTTTGCGTCCTGCCCCGACGTGCCAGTACCAGAGCCCCGATAATTGCCAGCAGAAGCACCAGTGATATGAGTTCAAATGCCATGCTGTAGTTAGTCAGCAGGGATCTGCCCACCTCTTCAAGAGAGCCGTCATTTATCGTTCCGGACGAAGGAATCCAGGCGGTTTTGCCGGCCAGGGCCGACAAGCCCCAGAAGAGCAGAATGCCCAGGGAAAAACTCAAAGGTCCGGTAAAAATACTGCCCTTGCCGACTTCACTCTTGGGATTCGGATCAGCGAGCATGACGGCAAAAACAATGGTGACACAGACGGCGCCAACATAGATCAACATTTCCATCAGGGCCAAAAAGGGGCTGTTCAGGTAGTAATAAAGACCGGCAACACCGATGAAACAGATGGCAAGACCGGTGACAGCCCTGATCAAGCGCTCCGAATGCGTGGCAATGACCGCACCCAGCACCGTTGTTATAACGATGAAAATAAATACCAGACTGGAAAGTCCTTCAGCTGAGAACAGAGGCACCATCAACTTTTTTCCTTTAACCGTTTGATAAGATCAAAAATAAAATCTTCCTTTCTCGGGCCGGCAAGATTGTAATCCTTTGAAAATCTTATGGCCCCGAACTTGCAGCTTTCCACGCACTGCCCACAGAGGCTGCAGGTCGTAAAATTCAGGATGTATTTGGTCAGGACCTTGCCCTTGACACCCTCGCGTTTTTCACCTTCAAGACTTATGCACTTGGAGGGGCAGCCCTTCTGGCACATGCCGCAGACAACGCACTTGGGCTCTCCGGTCTCTTCATCGGGGATAAGCTCGATATGGCCGCGGAACCTGGGGGTCATCTCCACGTGTTCCATCGGATACTGCATGGTTACTACCGGCTCGAAGAAATATTTGCCGGTGATCCCCAGTCCGATAAAAAGACTTTTTGTGCCGCTTATCAATTCTTTAAAATAACCGCTCATAGCTTATAAACCTTTCAGTTACAGCCAGGGGAAAATCTTTATCTGCAAAGCTGTCAGTATCAGGTTGAACAACGAAATCGGGATCAACACTTTCCAGGAAAGGTTGAGCAATTCATAAAACTGGGTGCGCGGATAGGTCCAGCGGATCCAGATAACGGTAAATATCAGGGCATAAAGTTTGGTAAGGAACCAGAACAAGCCCCAGATAACGCCCAGGAAGCCCACGGGATGAAAAGGAATCGGTGACTGCCAACCCCCCAGAAAGAGGATAACCGACAAGGCGCAGCCGATAACAATGTTGGCATATTCGCCCATGAAAAAGACACCGAAACCCATGCCCGGGTACTCGGTATAGGCCCCGGCGATCAGCTCGCTCTCAGCCTCAGCCATATCAAAAGGCGCCCGGTTTGTCTCTGCCAGGGAGCAGACAAAAAAGATCAGAAAGGCGACAGGCATCAACAGGCTTATATCAAGCCGGAAGATGTGCCAGTGGAAAAACCAGCCTGCCTGAGCTCTGACTATTTCATTCAAATTCATGGTGTTGGTGACCATGACCATGGTGATGGTGGTAACCAGCATGGGAATTTCATAGGCTATATTCTGGGAAACACAGCGGGCTGCTGCAATTACCGCATACTTGTTGCCAGAACCCCAGCCACCCAGGAGCAGTCCAAGAACGTTGACCGAGGCAAAGGCAAAGATCATAAGCAGGCCGATGTTCACTTCACGGGCAACAAAGGTCTCACTGAACGGAATAACCATAAAACTCATGATGGCGGGAACCATAACCATGAGCGGCGCGGCCATGAACAGCAACGGGTCAGCCCCTTTTGGCAGGAAGAGCTGCTTGGTCATGAGTTTGATACCGTCGGCTATGGGCTGCAGAAGCCCGAAGGGGCCAACCTCCTTGGGGCCGATGCGCCGCTGGATATGTCCCGCACCCTTTCTTTCGCACCAGACAAGATAGGCGGCATTGAGACCGGCAAAGGCCATGACGAAAATAATAAAAAGGATCACTCTGAACGGTTCAGGCATTGTTATCTTTTACGTCCTTTTCATTTAGGTTTATCTTATGATCCCTGCTTTTCTCAAGAAGATTGCAGAACTACCTGTCTATCTCAGGTATCACCAGGTCAAGGCTTCCCATCAGCGCCAGGGCATCAGGCAGCAGCATGCCCCTGCTGGCCTCGCCGAAAAGACTCAGATTGGAGTAAGTTGGCGAACGCAGCTTCAAACGGTAGGCGGAATTGGTGCCGTCACTGACAATGCGCACACCAAACGAACCGCGGGCAGCCTCAACGGCATGGTAGTAATCACCCTTCTCAGGCTTAACCAGCTTGACGGCCTTTTTCGGCTGTATCTCTCCCTCAGGCAGTTTGTCCAGTGCCTGTTCAATGATACGCATGGACTGCTCAATCTCATCCATGCGTACCATATAGCGCGCCATGGAATCTCCCTCCTCGTAAACCGGGATGTCAAAGTCAAATTCAGAATAGACAGAATAGGGCTCATGCTTGCGCACATCAAAATCAATGCCCGACCCCCTGGCAACCGGACCGGTGGCGCCATAGCGGCGTGCCATATCCTTGGAAATGGGGCCGATATCCTTGAGCCGCTTGATAAGAATAATATTTTTCGTAACCAGGGCATCGTACATGGGCATACGTTTGCGCAGCCGTTTTATGAATTCCCTGGTGCCGGTAATAAATGAATCGTCAATATCGTTGTACACCCCACCGAAACGGAAATAGCAGTAGGTCAGCCGGGAACCGGTGACAGATTCCAGAAGGTCGAGGATCTGTTCACGGTCATCAAAGGCATAAAGCAGTGGCGTGAAGCCACCAAGATCAAGGACAAAAGCGCCAAACCACAGAAGATGGCTGGAGATGCGGTTCAACTCAACGGTGATTACCCGCAGGTACTCGGCCCGTTCAGGCACTTCAATACCGGCGGCCCTTTCAACGGCCGCAACGTATCCATGGTTGTAGGACAGGGCTGACAGGTAATCCATTCTGCCGCAATTAGGCAGAAATTGGGCCCAGGTCCTGTTTTCCCCCATCTTTTCATGCATCCGGTGGATATAGCCGAGAACCGGTTCCGCATCGACGATATATTCACCGTCCATCTCCAGTTTCACCCGGAGTACTCCATGGGTGGCCGGATGCTGCGGCCCCAGGTTCAAGATAAAGGTTTCCTGATTCACATCTTGTTGGAATAATCCGTTCATGCCTTAAAATCCTTAAGCAGTGGATGGAAATCAGCATCTTCCGGCAAAAGCAGCGGTTCAAGATTGGGATGGCCGGTAAAGGTAATGCCGAAAAAGTCGTGTGTTTCTCTTTCGTGCCAGTTGGCGCCCTGGTAGATATGGGATATTGTCGGTATTTCCGGATTGCTGCGGTCCAGCCTGGAACGGATTACGACCCGGCAGAGTTCATCAAAATGGTTAAAGTCATAGACTACTTCGAGCTGCTGGTCATCAATCCAGTCAACCCCGGTAATGGCTTCTATAAAAAAATTCTCCCGGTTAAGGATCTCGGCAGCGGCCACAACTTTTTCAGGCGGCAGGTCAACATCAAGGTGATAGCCTTTGGCCTTGTAATCCGTTTCTTTCAGACCCGGTGGGGCAGCAGGCTCCTCAGCCTCTTCAGTTTCGGCTTCGCCTTCCCCTGCTGCAGGTTCACCTTCTTCAGCCTGTGCTTCCGGAGCAGGAGCTGTTTCCGTTTCCGGAGCTGTCTCGGCAGCGGCCACTTCAGCCTCGGCTGCTGCAGGTGCTTCCGGGACTTCCTGAATATCTTCGTACAGGCTGTTTAAGGCCTCTTTTATTTTTGCCAGCAGCATCTCTTATTTGGCCTCCACCCGTGGCCATCTCCGGAAACCGGTGACCTTTTCTTCTAGTTCCAGGATGCCTTCTATAAGCGCCTCGGGCCTGGGGGGGCAACCGGGTATATAAATATCAACCGGCAGGAATTTATCCGCCCCTTCGACGATTCCGTACTGGCCTTCAAAAACAAAAGGGCCGCCTGAAATGGCACAGTTGCCCATGGCAATAACCCACTTGGGTTCCGGCATCTGGTCGTAAAGAGTTTTTACTGCGGGCTCCATCTTTTTGGAGATGGTCCCTGCCACGATCATGACATCGCACTGCCTGGGAGAGGGCCTGAACACTTCCGCCCCGAAACGGGCCAGGTCAAAACGTGACGCGCCTGTAGCCATCATCTCGATAGCACAGCAGGCAAGGCCGAAGGTCATCGGCCACAGTGAATTAGCCCGCCCCAGGGACAGTATCTTATCAAGGCTTGCAAAATGAATTATCGGGGGCTGTACGTCTTGCGTTCCCACTTAAATACTCCCTTTTTCCATGCATAGACTAATGCCAGCGACAGGATGCTGACGAAAATCAGAATTTCAACAAAGTCACGATAAACCAAGCCGGTGTCATAGGCCAGGGCTACTGGAAACAGGAACAGGACGTCAACATCAAAAGCCAGAAATATTAAGGCATAAAGATAGTAAACGATGCCGAACCTGATCCAGGCATCACCGATTGGCTCTACACCGCATTCGATAAGCTGTCTGGTCTTGTTAGAAATGTTTCTGGTGCTGCGGGGTGCAAAGATATGGGCAATAATGAATGGTCCTACTGCCATAAGAAGACCGCCCAGAAAAAAGGCGGCCACATAAAGATGATCTAACAGAGGTTGTTGTACCACGCTAAAAGCTCCTTGGTAAAGGTAGCAAGATAACACGTCCGCTTAGCGGCAGTTTCTTAATTCAAACACTACCCCTTGTCAAGGAAAACTGCGGCGGGTTTCACAAAAAAAATACAGCGTCTAACCCTTGATAATACTACAAAGTACCACAATGTATCAGTCACAATAAAAGATAAAAATCAGGGATTTTGGGCACCTGCCTGCAACAACAGACGATTAGGTATTTTTACCAGGTCAGGAAAACATCATTCGGGCTGCCTGGCCCCATATTTTCAGGTTGGGCTCAAAAGTTTGTCTACACTCACCAACTGGATACAGACGCCCACGAGCTCCATCGCTGTTTTCACATCCTTAACGGATGGGAAGGAAGGGGCAATGCGGATATTTCTGTCTTCCGGATCTTTGCCATAGGGGAAGGCGGCGCCCGCAGGTGTCAGTTTGACCCCTGCCGCAGCCGCTTTTGTTATGATGTCCCGGGCACATCCGGGGAGCGTATCAATACTTATAAAATAGCCGCCATTGGGACTGCTCCATGAGGCTATGCCACTGCCTCCGAGTTCATTATCCAGCACATCAAGAACTGCATCAAACTTGGGTTTCAGGATGGCCGCGTGTTTTTTCATATGTCTTTCTATTCCCGCTATATCCTTGAAAAACAGCACATGACGCAGCTGGTTCAGCTTATTGGGGCCGATAGTCTGAAACTGCATCTTGTCCAGGATAAATTCCATGTTTCTTCTGCTTGCTGCCATCATGGCCACGCCGGAACCGGCAAAGCTGATTTTGGATGTTGAGCCGAAGAGAAAGACCCTGTCCGGGTTGCCTGCCTCTTTGCAGGCTGAAAGCATGTTTTTAAGGGGATCATGGACATCGGACAGGTGATGAAACGCGTAGGCGTTATCACAGAAAATCCTGAAGTCCCCGGCCTTTGTCGCCATGGAGGCGAGCCGCTTTACCACTGCATCAGAATAAGTAATCCCGGTGGGATTGCTGTACTTGGGGACGCACCATATACCCTTGATCGTTTCATCTGCAGCCACCAGCTCTTCAACTCTATCCATGTCAGGACCATCTGCATCCATGCCAATGGTTATCATGTCAATGCCCAGGTATTGGCAGACTGCAAAGTGCCGGTCATATCCAGGACTGGGGCAGAGGAATTTAAGCCTATCACTTTTCCCCCAGGGCTGATGACTGTCAACCACACCATAGACCAGTGCTCCCATTATGGTATCATGCATCATTTTCAGACTTGCACTGTCTCCGACTAGTATCTCATCGTCAGCAACTTCGAGATATTCGGCAAATAAGGCCTTGGCTTCCCTTATGCCGTCAAGCCCCCCGTAATTGCGGCAATCAACACCGCCTGCCGACCGGTATTCACGGCTGATTTCCCCGGTCAACATTTCCATGGCAAGATCAAGCTGCTCAGGACTCGGTTTGCCGCGGGTCATATCCAGCGTGAGTTTCTTCTCCTGAAAAGCGGAGTAGCGGGCAAGCAGTTTTTGTTTGAGGGCTTGTAATACAGCTGGGCTGAGGTCTGCATATGGGGTCATGACAAGGTTCCTTCTGGGGAAATTTCTATATGAAAACTTAAATAAAAATAACATATTCTTTTTTGTTACCTCTATTAATAACTATACCCAATGTAATTAATAGAGGTAATTAAAAATCTCAGTCTTCAACCTCAGGCATAAAGTACTTCTTTTAAGAAAAGGCCGCGGGCAGGAGCTGTGGGCCCTGCAGCCGCCCTGTCTCTGGCAGCAAGGATGCCGGCAATTTCAGTGGGGGCCAACCTGCCCCGGCCCACCTCAAGCATGGTGCCGACAATGTTTCTTACCATATGCCGCAGAAACCCGTCACCGGTTATAACAAACCTATGATACCTCCCTGGCGCCAATGTTTCGAGACCGGTCTCAAAAATGCTGCGCACAGCCCCCCGGCCGGCAAGTTCAGGATCCCGTGAACCGGAACCTTCAAAACTTGAGAAGTCATGTGTTCCTGCCACATACGCCAATCCCGACTTAATGGCCGCAAAATCAAGCTCTGCAAAAACATGGGCGCAATAGAACCGTTCCGTCGGCAACTGTATCGGGCCATTTGTCAGGTTGTACCAGTAGGTCTTGGCCCTGGCACTGCGCCGGGCATGAAAACCGGCCTCAACCTCGGTTGCTTCCAATACCCTTATATCAGCAGGCAATAAGCTGTTTAAACCCTTGGCAAGACCATGACAAGGAATTTCTGTATCGGTTGCAAAATTTGCCGCCATGCCCAGGGCATGAACCCCGGCATCGGTTCTTCCGGCGCCATGCAGACAGGTGCGCTCCCCGGTCATGACATGCAGCCTGTCTTCAATAACCCCCTGAATCGTCTTTTCCGACTTCTGCTTCTGCCAGCCGGCATAAGCGGTACCATCAAAGGCTAGCAGCAGTTTTATGTTCCGCTTCCGGTTCACGGAAACAAAGGTACAGCAAGGAGACCAGTCGTTTCCGGCAGGTTGCACATAAGGTTCATATTCTGCACCGCCTGTCCGGCTGCCCCCTTCACAAGGTTGTCAATCGCTGCGAGTACCACTACCCTGCCCGTGCGGCTGTCAGCTTTAAAACCTATATCGCAAAAATTTGATCCCCGCACAAATTGTGTTGCTGGAAATGATCCTGGTGCACACAGCCTGACAAAGGGTTCTTCTTTATAAAAGCCCTGGTACAGTTCAGACACCTCGCCATCTGTTAGCGGACTCACCAGTTTTGCATAAATCGTGCTGAGAATACCCCGTGATATGGGGAGCAGATGCGGCGTAAAAGAAATGGTAATCGGCGTTTTGCAGAGCCCGCTTATTTCCTGCTCCATCTCCGGTGTGTGCCTGTGTGCTGCAACCTTGTATGCTTTAAAACCCTCGGTCACTTCACAAAAGAGCGTTCCGGTCTGGGCTGCCCGCCCGGCCCCGGAAGCACCGGACTTGGAATCAACTATAATTGTTTCAGGTTCAATGACTCCTGCCTGCAGCAATGGCGCCAGCCCCAGAATAACGCTGGTCGGATAGCAACCGGGATTAGCAACCAACCTGGCTTTGACAATCTGCTGCCGGTGCAGTTCCGGCAAGCCATATACCGCCTCAGCAAGATATTCCGGCGCTGTATGCTTCTGGTACCATTTTTCATACACTGCTGCATCATGCAGCCGAAAATCTGCCGAAAGATCTACAACCTTTTTGCCGGCCTGCAAAAGATCAGGAACAATTTCCATGGCTGTCTCGTGCGGCACTGCCGTAAAAAACAAATCAGCCCGGTCAGCCAATTCTTCTGTCTGCAAATCCTCACAGGCAATATCAACCATGCCCGCCAGATTGGGATATACCTCGGCGAGCTTCCTGCCGTTATACTGCCGGGAGGTAGCCACCATAAGCTTAACGTCAGGGCAACCGCAGAGCAGTCGTGCCAGCTCGACCCCGGTGTAGCCTGATGCACCAACGATACCGATACGAATCATTTTTTTCTCCTGATTTATAAGCAACTCTGAAAGGATTGCCCAATATATGTTCCTGAAAATTTGAGTAACAATGTTTTATTAAAAAAACGCTGTTCTTAAAGAATTCGCAGGTGAATGAACAGTAATACTATAAACAAAAAAAAACAGGGGAAGACAACCGCAAAATTGTCTTCCCCTGTTCCGTAAAGCACTGCGGGGTAAAATATCTTTAATAAGTTTAACGCTTCGAGAACTGGAATTTTGCCCTGGCCCCTTTCTGGCCGTATTTCTTTCTTTCCTTGGCGCGGGGATCCCTGGTCAAAAGGCCTGTTTTCTTCAGTGTCAGCCTGTATTCCGGATTCACTTCCAGCAGGGCCCTGGAAATACCATGCCGCAAGGCTTCTGCCTGAGCATTCTTGCCGCCACCTTTCAGGGTAGCCATAACATCAAATTGCTCATGGGTTTCGGTTGTTACAAAGGGCTTTTCAATTTTCTTTTTTAAAAAGCCACCACCAAAATATTCCTCAACCGTAAGGTCATTTACCTGGATAGTGCCTGCTCCCGGTTTGATCCATACCCTGGCCACAGCCGTTTTTCTTTTGCCTGTAGCGTAATATCTATTATCAGCCATTTAGTTGCTCTCCAACAATTTCTTGTGCTTCCTTAAATTTCAAGCATTTCAGGTTTCTGTGCAGCATGGGGATGCTCAGTGCCTGTATAAATCTTGAGCTTCTTCAATTGGGCGCGTCCCAATGTGTTTTTGGACAGCATACCCTTTACCGCCATCTTCAGCAGTTCGGTCGGTTTCTTCGCAAGCACTTCCTTGGCAGTCATTTCTGTAAGGCCTCCGATCCAACCGCTATGACGATAGTAAATTTTATCATCGAGCTTGTTGCCGGTCAGTTTAACCTTCTCAGCATTTACAACTACGATAAAGTCCCCGACATCCATATGGGTGGAAAAATTCGGTTTATGCTTGCCGCGCAACCGTGTTGCAATCTCAGACGCCAGGCGACCAAGCACCTTATTCTCGGCATCGACTACAAACCATTTCCTTTCAATCTCCTTAACCGGAGTATGATAGGTTTTCATTATACAATCCTCAACAAACGTCAAATCTGAATCTTCAAAAAAACCGAAGAGTCAACGTCTGACTAATTTATAAAAAATTCCGGCTCAAAGAGAAAATACCCTTTAAGGCGCAAAATCACACGCCGAAAATAAACTTTTAATTTATATTGCGAAACCTTTATTCTGTCAATAAAAAAAGGTCCGACAGGGGTCGAACCATTCCAGTGAATAATAAGCTGTAAATAAAAATGGAGCGGGAAACGAGATTCGAACTCGCGACTTCAACCTTGGCAAGGTTACACTCTACCACTGAGTTATTCCCGCTCGCGCAAACCAACTGGAAAGCCAGGGAATATAACGGGTCACCTGGCTGTTGTCAACAAAAAAACTATGGTTTATCCCTGCATCCTTTGCCGCCTGAAAAGATTTAGTGCATTGTTTTTTAAAAAAAATATCACATCTCTATTGCCCTCTAACCATACAAATTGTATAGATATTTATCATGCTTATTTCTCAGTTATGGGGTATGACAGCAGATAAATTACCACCTGAGTTGATTTTATCCCTGCAAACAGACCGTAAACCCACTTTTACACTGGAGCAACCTTTATGAGCAATACATCCAGAGTCGGTGAAATACATCGCAAGACGAAAGAAACAGATATCAGGTTGAGCCTCAAACTTGATGGACTTGGCACCACTTCCATACGCACCGGCGTTTCCTTCATGGACCATATGCTGACACTCTTTGGTGTGCACGGTTTTTTTGATCTCGATATTGAAGGTGGAGGCGACATAGAGGTGGATGACCATCATACCGTTGAAGACCTCGGCATCTGCTTAGGGCAGGCATTCAAGTCTGCCCTGGGAGACTTGAGCAGTATCTGCCGTTACGGCTTCAGCGCTATTCCCATGGATGAGGCCCTGGCCCAGGTTACAGTTGATATTTCCAATCGGCCCTATTTATACTTCGATGCTCCTATTAAAGACCAGAAGGTTGGCACTTTTGATACCGCCCTTGCCAAAGAATTTCTCAGGGCCCTGGCTTTGCACGCAGGCCTTACGCTGCATGTAACAGTTGCGCATGGCGATAATACACACCATATTATTGAGGCTGTCTTCAAGGCCTTGGGCCGTGCCCTTGGACAGGCGGTCAGCCCTGAACCACGGAGCAAAGGTCCTCTTTCTTCCAAGGGGTCTTTATAAGGGGACAGTTTTTTACAAGATTATTAATTGCCGACCGCGAGATTTTTTACGAATGTATTTAATTGCTTGTTCTTTATGAGGAGCTCTCCTGTGAAAAACCTACAGATTTTGTTTATGGGATGTGTCGTAATCTTCCTTTTTGTTATTTCCTCCGGATGCGCCAATATTCCTCAAGAAGAGGCTGCAAAGGAACTTGTTCCCATAAAATCCATAGGTGTTCTGCCGGCACAACCTGCCAGGATTACCATTCTGCCGTCCGATACCAAAACAAGGCAACAGCGTGAAGCTGGATCCACAATCATCAATTCCTTGCTGAGTGACTATTTCAGAGACTACAGGGACGTGCGTTTTATTTCACAAACCGAGTTGGAAGGACTGCAGCCGACGCAACCGGGCCAAGCCCTATACCTGGCAAGAGAAGCGGGCCAGCAACTTCACTACGATGCCGTACTGGTCACAGAAGTAGAGCGCTACCAAACCAGGACCGGATCGGCATATGCAGTTGACACCCCGGCTTCGGTTACCTTCTCCCTTAAGCTTCTTGCCATAGCAAGCGGCCAGGTTATCTGGAGCGCTGATTTTGACCAAACCCAACAGCCCCTCTTCGAAAATATCCTGGGCTCCCGTTCCACCGGCTCAGGTTTTCGCTGGCTCACTGCTGCAGAGCTGGCTAAAGCCGGCCTGACAAAAAAACTCAACAGCTGCCCTTACCTCAGCAAGGATTAATGCAAAGGTTTGGAACTCCCCGCAGTCGCTTGTGCACGCGCAGCATAAACGGAGAGGAATGGTCTCTCGCGGATAGTATCCATGCGTGAGCTCAGCAAGGCTGCAAACAGGAACATCGGCCAGGCTATGCACACCTATACAATGCTGGCTGACTCGGACCGGGTGCTCATTGCTGTTTCGGGTGGCGTCGACAGCCTTGTACTTACCTGGATTCTTAAACATTGGCTGCACAAAGCCCCGATCCGTTATGAAATATTAGCTGTTTACATTGATAACGGTTTCGCGCGCTCAACAAGTGATAAGGTTGCCGAACAGCTGCAGAACCTTGGGGTCCCTTTCCTGATTGAAAAAACAGATTTCTGGCACAGAGCGGCCGCTGCAGAAGAAGGCAAAAGCGTCTGCTTTCACTGTTCACGCTTACGCAGGAATCGCCTTTTTACGATAGCCCAGGAGCAGGGCTTCAACAAAATAGGCTTCGGGCACCATAAGGACGATCTCCTGGAAACCTTTTTCATCAACCTGCTTTATGCCGGCAATATCAGCACCATGGTCCCCAAGCAGAAACTTTTTAATGGCCGCATACATATTATAAGGCCCATGGCCTATCTTGAGAAAGAAGATATCATGGAGATTGCTGTTACTGCCTCCATTGTGCCAGTAAAAAATCCCTGCCCCCAGGACAACGACTCGAAAAGACAGGAGGCACGAAGAGTGCTTGCCGCACTCTACAAACTGGACCCCAAGGTCAAATCCAACATGTTTGCAGCACTTTCAAATATACGCCAGGATTATCTGCTGGACTCCTAGCCCCGGGACTTCTTCAGGCTTGGCTTTCAATCCCACACGTAGTTTAAAGAATGCTGCTGGAGTTGGCCTGACAATTTTTGTCGTTTTTCTCTGCTATTCAAAGATTTTCTGCAATTAATCCCTACGATTTCCATACCCCCATTCCGGCTTATTACTCATGTAATTATCTGAAATAAATGGAATTTTAAAAATAATTTCGGGCATACTTCCTCTTTCCCTACGGCTGGCATATTTCTTGCTTTTCTAATTAATGACAAAAGTCCAATGAATACAAGGGGTAAGCCCCTTATTCATTTGGAGGACAGACCGCAATACATACCTGGGGCCTTGCTCTGAGGAGGGAGCACCCGTGAATTATCCGGGATGGGTCAAAGCAGAAGGAGGTACATTATGGATGTCTGGAGATTTTCAATACAGGGGAACAAAGTAATGCTCGGCAATAAAAAACGGAAAAAAATAACTGCGGATGGCTGCAATGAGCCTTACAGAGACCGATACTGGTGCCCCAAACTGCAATGGTTTCAATGTGAGCCCTGTCCTTTCCTGAACCTGAAGGAATGCGAAAATTTTGAGATCATGTGTGGTGCGCTCTAACTGAGTGAGAAGTATTCTAGAACGTGTTTCATTAGAACTCTCGGGCAAAGAGAATCGGAGTGCCTGCTTTTTCAAGGGCAGGTGGAAACCGTTTACCTTCCTGATAAACTGACCAACTCCCCGACACACCCCTGATTTGCAACAGAAACCCGAACCGCGGTGTCCTTGCAAAGGGGGTTGTTATGCAAGGCTTCCACCGCTCCGTTCAAGGCAATTTCTGGATGATTATTTTCCTCGCTCAAGTGGGCAAGAACTACATGCTGTAGTTTTTCATGTGCCAGATCCTGGAGAAAGGTTGCTGCTTCTACATTATCAAGATGTCCCTGGCTGGAACGGATTCTCTGCTTCAGATAGGGAGGATATGCACCATTTAGCAGCATTTCTATGTCGTGGTTGCTTTCAAGAACGAGGGCCTGGCATGATGCCAACCGATGCAGCATGAGTTTCGACACCTTTCCCGTGTCCGTGCAGTATCCCAGGGAAACGCTTCCGTCTGAAATTCGGTAGCCTACGGGATCCTCTGTATCATGTGATATGGAGAAGGGATGAATCTCTAAATCGCGGCAATAAAAAGGGGTTCCAGTTTCAAATTCGTTATAGGAAAAAAGTTTTTTAACAGTTTTCGAAGCCCCGGAAAATGTTGCCGGATTGGCGTAGACCGGGATCTTTGCCCGCCGGGAAAGAACCCCAACACCCTGGACGTGATCATTATGTTCATGGGTTACCAGGATGGCATCAATTGCTGACAGCTCAACACCTATGGCTGAGAGCCTTTTCTCCAGCTCTACGCCGGACATGCCCGCATCTATGAGGATACTGGTCTCCCCGGACTCAAGATAAGTGGCATTTCCCTTGCTGCCGCTGCCCAGAACACAAAACTTCATTCTTAATCCAGTATAACTGATTTTGAGAACATTTTTTTAAGAAAAAAAATTACTTGCCGGTATGCCCGAAACCGCCGGCCTGGCGGACAGTTTTGTCAAGTTCAGCAACCACCTGCAGGTCGGCCCTTTGCACCGCCGCAACCACGAGCTGGGCCACCCTGTCACCACGATGAATGGTATATGGTTTGGGGCCCAGATTGATCAAGCCGATTTTTACTTCGCCGCGGTAGTCAGCATCAATGGTCCCCGGACTGTTTATGATTGTCACGCCATGCTTTATAGCCAGACCGCTGCGTGGCCGCACCTGGATCTCATACCCAGGCGGGATGGCGACAGCAAAATTGCTGGGTATCATTTTAATTTCGCCTGGAGCCAATGCAACCGGCCCTGCAACCGCGGCCGCCACATCCATGCCGGATGCCTCGGCTGAATGATAGACCGGCAGGCTCAGGTCACCTGAATTTTCAGGATCAAGCCAACTGAATTTGATAGCTACATGTTTCATCGCAGTATCGGTTGACAGTCTTTTTGGGAGGTCGGGCAAATTATGATTTCCAGCCAATGCCAGCCTTTTCAAAAGGGCCGAGGCCGGTAATGGTTAATTCCTGCCTGCCAAGGACCTTGCTGCTAAGCCGCAATATATCTTCACCTGTAACCCGGTCAATTGAGTCAATCACCTCTGCAAGCGGAATGTATTTGTCAAAATACATTTCATTCCTGGCAATGCGGGTCATAATTGCTTCCATATTCTCCATGGACAGGAACAGGCCGCTTTTGACAAAATCCTTGGCATTTGCCAATTCCTTTTCAGATACAGGAGTATTCTGGAAAATGCTTATTTCCTTGTCTATCAACGCCAACGATTCACTGACAGACTCTCTGTCAACTCCTAGGTAGATGGCAAGGTAGCCGGAGTCGGAATAGGCGGCGGTATAGGAATAGATGGAATAGGCCAGGCCCCTTTTCTCCCTGATCTCCTGGAAAAGCCGCGAACTCATATTGCCGCCGAGCAGAACATTGAGCAACAGATAGGCAAAGCGGTCCGCATCAATAATGGATAACCCGTAAGCTCCCAGGAGTATATGCACCTGCTCCAGCGGCTTAGCGTATATCCTGCGGCTTGAGGGCAGCAGCAACGGTTCATTACGGGCCAGGGCCGGGTCAGCTGTTTGGCCGAATTTGTCAAAAGCCTTTTGCCACAGGGCAACAAAAGCATCATGCTCGACATTGCCTGCAGCCGCTACGACAATATTGTCTGTTGTGTAGTATTTCTGCACATATTCCCTGAGTTTCCTGGAATCCATGGCCGCCACAATTTCATGGCTGCCGAGAATGGTTTTGCCGAGGGGGTGCATACCCCAGAGCAATGCGGCAAAAAGATCATGTATATGGTCATCAGGCATATCCTCGACCATATGTATCTCCTGCAGAATGACCTGGCGCTCCCGCTCTATTTCCTCGTCAGCAAAAAGAGAATCGGACAGAAGATCCGTAAACAATTCCACCAATATGGGAAGGTTGCTGTCCATGACTGTGGCATGTAGGCAGGTGTTTTCCCTACTGGTAAATGCATTGGCGGAACCGCCCAGAACATCAAATTCCCTGGCTATTTCCTGGGCCGAACGTCTGCCTGTCCCTTTGAAGAGCATATGCTCCACAAAATGAGCCGAACCGCTGTTGAGGTCATGTTCATCCCTGGAGCCTACATCTATCCAGACACCAACGGAAACTACCTTTGAATGTGGGAGGGCTTCAGTAATTATCCTGATGCCATTGGGGAGGACTGTTTTGTTAAACATGGAATAAGAAATCGCATAGAGACGGATGTCTCATAAAAAGGCAAGGGGCCTGTCACCGGCTTCATTAAAGCCCCCTGCCGTATTTAGATCATTTGTTTTCTTCAGCAAGTACCGCTTTGCGGCTCAACCTGATCTTGCCGCGGCTGTCAATCTCAAGGACTTTCACAGTGACCTCGTCACCCTCTTTCAGAATATCCGTCACCTTGTTGACCCGTTTCTCGTCCAGCTCGGAAATATGCACCAAACCATCGGTGCCGGGCAGGATCTCTACAAATGCTCCGAAATCCTTTATGGTTTTGACAATCCCCTTGTAGATTCTGCCAACCTGGGCCTCCTGTGTTATCTCTTCGATGCGGACAAGCAGCTTTGCAGCAGTATCGCCACTGGGGGTAAACACTTTTACATTCCCATCATCGTCCACTTCAATTTTTGCATCAAATTCGGTGCTGAGGCCTTTGATAATTTTTCCGCCGGGGCCGATGATGTCACGAATCTTATCCGGGTTTATTTTGACCGTAAAAAACTTCGGAGCATGGGGGGCGATGTCGGCGCGGGGTTCTGAGATTGCTTCCTGCATCTTGTCAAGAATGTGCAACCGGCCCTCCTTCGCCTGTTCTAGAGCCTTGCTCATTATATCGCGGGTGACCCCGCTTATCTTGATATCCATTTGTAGAGATGTGATCCCCTCAGAGGTGCCAACCACTTTGAAATCCATGTCACCCAGGTGGTCTTCGTCTCCGAGGATATCAGAAAGAATTACGACCTCGCTACCCTCTTGGATCAGTCCCATGGCAATACCTGAAACGGGCTTTTTGATCGGTACGCCTCCGTCCATGAGTGCCAGACTTGCTCCGCAGACGGTTGCCATGGACGAAGAACCGTTTGATTCAAGCACGTCTGAAACAACACGCATGGTGTATGGAAACTTCTCTGCCGGGGGCAGGACAGCAGTGATCCCGCGTTCCGCCAGGGAACCATGGCCTATATCCCGCCGGCTTGGACCACGCATGAAACGCACTTCGCCAACGCAGAAGGGCGGGAAGTTATAATGCAGCATAAATTGTTTGAATGACATGCCCTCCAGGGTTTCAACTCTCTGTTCATCACCTTCGCTGCCAAGAGTGGCTGTCACTATGGCTTGGGTCTCACCTCTGGTAAAGAGTGCCGAACCATGGGTGCGGGGCAGGCAGCCTACCTCGCAGGTAATGGGCCGCACCTCGTTAAAGGCCCGGCCGTCAATACGGGACTTCTCAACAACTATTTTATCCCGCATCATCTTTTTCTTAAGATCACCCAACAGGTCTTTGACTTCTCCGGCACAATCTTCCTTCTCGTTTTCCAATTCGGCAACAACCCGGGCCTTCAACTCATCATAAACCCGTCCACGTTCCATCTTGTCGACAGTGGTGATTACCTCGGTCATCCCTGCAGCGGCCACTTCTTTAACCTTCCTGGCTAAAGCTTCATCGATTTCAGGCTTTTCAACCTGACGTTTTGTTTTTCCCAGGGCAGCCCGCAGTTCCTCCTGCAAATCAAGGAGTATCTGCAGCTGCTGGTGCCCATAAAAGATTCCTTCCATGACCACGTCTTCGGACAGACTGTCAGCGCCGCCCTCAACCATGACGACGGCATCACGGGTACCGGCAACCACAATCTCCATGCCCGATACTTGCAGTTGGTCATTGGTTGGATTTATTACATATTGTCCATCAATATACCCGACCCTTACCCCGGCAATGGGGCCCTGGAAAGGAATATCAGAAATTGTCAGGGCAGCGGAGGCACCGGTCATGGCCAGGACATCCGGGTCGTTTTGCTGATCAGCGGAAAGCACTGTGGCAATCACCTGTGTTTCGGTCATCCAGCCCTCTGCAAATAAGGGCCGCAGCGGCCGGTCTGTAATTCTGCAGGTCAGGGTTTCCTTTTCCGTCGGCCTGCCGATTTCACGCCTGAAAAAACTTCCTGGAATCCTGCCCACCGAATAAAAGCGCTCCTGGTATTCGATGGTCAGGGGCAGAAAACCCATATTCGGTTTCTGCTCTTTGGCAGCGGTTGCCGTTACCAGCACCACGGTTTCATCATAAGTGACCAGAACCGAGCCATTTGCCTGTCTGGCCATTTTGCCGCTTTCGATCGACAGTGTCCTGCCGCCGATTTCGGCCTCAACTTTTTTATACATGTATTCTCCTTCTGGTTTGTTTCAGCTGCAAGCGCTGCAATCCCTTGCCCCTGGCAAGAATCATATTCGCCTCAACCTGATATGTTTTACTGCGAGCATCCGCCGCCGGCCAGGATACCCTCTAACCGCCCGGACAACCCGGGAAGGAAAAGGTCCTTCCTCAGCCCCAAGGCATAGCGCGGCAGCTGGACCTTTCCTGCCGCCTACTTACGGATTCCAAGTTCCTGAATTATGGCGCGATACTTGGAAATGTCCTTCTGCTTCAAATATTGCAGGAGCCTCCGCCTCTGGCCGACAAGCTTCAATAAGCCGCGGCGCGAATGATGGTCCTTCTTATGTACCTTGAAATGCTCGGTCAGGTAGGTGATCCGGTCACTCAGCAGTGCGATCTGCACTTCAGATGAACCGGTATCGGTATCGTGCGTTTTAAATTTCTCGATGATTTCGTGTTTCTTTTCAGCTTGCTGTGCCACAACTATCCTCCTATCATATGTTTCATTAAATGCTGGTTATGCCAGGTTTCATCATCTCAGGTGAAAATCAAAGTGGCAAACCTGAAAGACTATCCTGCCAGCCTTGTTATCCTCATTAATTATTTTCTCCGTTGCGGGCAAGTAATTCCTTTACTGTATCGACCGTAATTCGATGTGACTCCAGCAACGGACCGCCTGTTTCCGCTGTAAGCAATTTCTCCCCCGGCAAGGTATCATCAAGGGAGAAAAATCCATTCCGGGTTCTCTGCAGTTTACGCAAATGAGCACCACACCCTAAAAATTCTCCAATGTCTGCGGCAAGTGTCCTGATATAGGTGCCTTTGGAGCAGACAACCTTCAATGTTACTGTTTCCCTGTCCAGGCCAAGACACTGCAGCTCTTTAATTATTATTAAGCGGGGCTCCTTTACCACCAATATACCCTTGCGGGCATAATGGTACAAAGGTTTTCCCTTGTGCTTTAAAGCAGAGTAGGCGGGCGGTGTCTGCATCTGCTCCCCGGCAAATCGCTTCAGGCATTCTGCAATTTCCTTTTGAGAGATACTCCCCACCGGCCGCTTCTCCACAACTCTTCCTTCAGGATCCTGGGTATCAGTAATGACTCCTAACTGCAGGGTAGCCAAATATTCCTTGTCTCCCGCCATCAATTGCGGGATGAGCCTGGTCGCCTGTCTTCCGGCACAAAGCACTAGCACTCCCGAGGCAAACGGATCAAGGGTGCCGGTATGCCCCACCTTTTTTATGCCCAGAATACGCCGCACCAACTGCACCATACGAAAGGAAGAGACACCTTCCGGCTTGCACACCGGGAAAACCCCTGGAGCAGAAGATGCTGCATCCATACCGGATGAGGCATA
Organism: Desulfobulbaceae bacterium; assembly: GCA_002868955.1. Taxonomy (GTDB): domain Bacteria; phylum Desulfobacterota; class Desulfobulbia; order Desulfobulbales; family BM004; genus BM004. Next base: position 8,738 of record PKTW01000114.1, on the reverse strand, counting down.
GCTGCTCTTCTTCAGCGGCAGATTCTGTGTATTGTCAGTTGCAAATCTTGTCATAACAATCAGGGGAATTCCTATTCGGCCGACCACCTCGATTTCAGGCGCCGCTTGAGCTCCTGCAGGAGTTCATCCCGTGCTTCAGCCATTGTTCTGTCTTTTACCCTATAACCTGCCGCATTTCTATGGCCGCCTCCTCCATACTTCGAGGCCACCTGGGAAACGTCGCATTCTCCCTTGGCCCTGAGACTGACCTTGATATAACCGTCAGATGCTTCCTTAAAAAAAACGGCAACTTTAACCGAACGAAGCGCCCGGGGCAAGTTGATAAATTCTTCCGTATCCTCGGGTTTGGCCCCACTTGCCGCAAACATTTCATTTGTTGCAGAAATGAAAGCTATCTGTCCCTGTTTATAAAGCTCCAGGGAACCGAGAACCTTTTCCAGCAGGTGCAAGCGGTTCACCGAATAGTTGTCAAACAGTTTTCCGGCAACTTCAGACGGCACCACTCCATGGTTCAACAACTGGCTGGCTATATAAAATGTATAGGCTGAAGTCGATTCATATTTAAAAGAACCGCTGTCCGAGACAATTGCAGTAAAGAGGCAATAGGCTGCGTTGTAGGAAATATCAGCTTTGAGGGCCAGGGCCAGGTCAAAGATCATTTCCGCGGTCGAGGATCGGTCTGCTTCAACCCAGCTTATTTCTCCGAAATCCTTGTGTCCGGCATGATGATCAATGACGATAAAAGGATGTATCTGTAAGAGGGTATCCATTTCATGGCCAAGCCGGAAACGGTCTCCGCAATCAACCGCGACAGCTGCATCAAATATACTTATGTCAGGCAGATCATTCTTGAGCTTTTCAGAGCCGGGCATAAATTCATACATTGTTGAAGCAAATTCTTCACAATAATAATATACCTTCTTGCCCAAAGACTCCAGAATTTCCCCAAGTGCCAGTTGCGAACCCAGCGCATCGCCATCCGGGAATACATGGCAGACAATGAGTAAGTTGTCTGCCTTGCGTAAAGCTTCGGTAATCTGACTAGGAGCTTGTTTCGCCGGGCTCAACATCAATGTGTATTTCCTTCAGCAATCTTTCCATTTCCTCCTGCCGGGCCATGGAAAGATCATGCTTAAAAACCAGCACCGGTGTAGCCCGCATGCCAAGTTCCCGGGCAAGATGACTGCGGATGAACCCTTTGGCCCGCTCCAGTCCTTCAGCCGCTTTTTTAACCTGGTTGTCATCTCCCAAAACACTATAATAAACAACCGCCCGGCGTAAATCTTTGGTCACCTCTGCTGTGACTATACTGACACTGGTCAACCTGGGATCTTTGACCTTGCGGAGCAGAAGGAGGGCGATCTCATTCTTTATCATATCAGCAACCCGCTTCGGCCGCTTATTGCCTGCAGCTTCCCTGCCAAAGGGATATAAACTGTTCTTAGGCTGTGCTATCATGATTCCTCTGCCTTTTCGAGCCCACGCAACAATATTTCTTACAGGCTGGCTTCGACCTCTTCCATGATAAAGGCTTCGATAACGTCACCGACTTTAATGTCATTGAAGTTGTCGATGCCTATACCACATTCGTAGCCGCTTGCCACTTCCCTGGCATCATCCTTGAACCGTTTTAATGACCCCATCTGCCCGGTATAAATGACCACGCCGTCCCGCAGCACTCTGACCTTGGCATTACGCGTCACCTTGCCGTCTATGACATAACAGCCGGCGATGGTACCGATCTTGGGCACCTGGAAGGTTTCACGCACCTCGGCGCTGCCGATGACCGCTTCTTCAAATTCGGGTTCCAGCAAACCGACCATGGCTTTCTTTATATCATCAAGGGCATGATAAATGACATCATAGAACCGGATATCAACATGCTCTTTACCCGCCAGATCTTTTACCTTTACCGATGGCCTGACATTAAACCCTATGATAATGGCTTCCGAGGCGGAAGCCAGCAGAACATCAGACTCAGTAATGGTGCCTGTTCCTTCATGCAGGATCCGCACCTTGATCATATCGGTACTGAGTTCTTCCATAGACTTTCTGAAGGCCTCGAGCGTCCCCTGTACATCGGAACGTAAAACAATACGCAGTTCCTTGACATCCCCAAGTTTCACCTGTTCAAACAGTTTATCAAGTGAAATTTTGGTCGTGGAACCAAGTTCCAGCTCCCTGGCCTTAAGCTGTCTTGCAGCACTGACGTTCTTGGCCATTTTTTCATCCCGGACCACCATAAATTCATCGCCGGCCTGGGGCACGCCTGAAAGTCCCTGGATCTCGACAGGTGTTGCCGGACCTGCTTTCTCTATCTGTTCGCCCTTGTCATTGATAAGGGTCCGGACCTTGCCGGAGTGCTGACCGATTACTATTGGTTCGCCAAGGTGGAGGGTGCCTTCCTGCACCAGAACAGTGGCAACAGGCCCCCTGCCCTTATGGAGCTGGGCTTCAATGACCCTGCCGCGAGCCTTGCGGGTCGGATTTGCCTTTAATTCCAGAATCTCTGCCTGCAGTAAAATATTTTTCAGCAGTTCTTCAATGCCAATGCCCTTTTTCGCTGAAGTCTCGCAGAAGATCACTTCTCCGCCCCAATCTTCCGCCATCAGGCCCAGCTCGGAAAGCTCTCTTTTCACGCGCTTGGGATCGGCATCCGGCTTGTCGATCTTATTGATCGCCACTACAATCGGCACCTGGGCAGCCTGGGCATGGTTGATTGCCTCCTTGGTCTGGTCCTTAACCCCGTCATCTGCAGCAACAACCAGAACAACAACATCGGTTACCTGGGCACCGCGGGATCGCATTTCGGTAAAAGCGGCATGTCCCGGAGTATCAAGAAAGACAACATCCCCTTCACTGGAGCGAACATAATAAGCGCCTATATGCTGGGTAATACCGCCTGCTTCACCCAGCGCAACATCGGTTTTGCGGATTGAATCCAGGATGGAGGTCTTTCCATGGTCAACATGCCCCATGACAGTTACAACAGGGGGCCTGGGCAACGCTTCGCCGCCGACTTCCTGTTCCTGCTCCTCCATTTGCATTACATTTATTTCATCTGTCAGGCCCTGTTCGACCTCATAGCCGAAATCAGCTGCCACCAGAGTAGCCGTATCAATATCCAGAATCTGGTTTACCGTCGCCATGACACCAAGCCCCATAAGCTTGGCAATGACCTGATTCACTTTTACAGACATCTTGTGGGACAGGTCACCGACGCTGATAGTCTCAAACACCTTGATACGCTTCTTGATGGCCCTGGTCTCTGCCGGCGGAGGAGCTTGCTCGACTTTTTTCTTTCTGCCCTTAGGCCCCCGCAGCCCCCTTGGGCCGTACTCATAATCCCCATCGGCGCCGAATCCTCTGCGATCCTTACGTTTTCCGCCGAAGCCCTTTTTCAGGCGTTCTCCGCGTTCCTCAACCTCGGAGCGGAACTGGACAAGTCTTTTACCCTTTTTCTTGCCTTTAGCAGCACGGGCCTCTTCACCCGGTCCGACTACAGCACCCTTTACATCCGGGGCTTTCTGCCGCGGGGCAACTCTTGCTTTGCCTTTTGCCGGTCTTGCCACCACTTTTGGCTTTTCTTCCGGCACCTGTATCGCGGCCTTCTTGATAACCTTGGCCAAGCCCTTGCGTGGAGGCACGATACGTTTTATCTCCTTGGGCTTCGGTTTCTCTTCTTCTTTTTCTTCTGCCTCAAAGACCTCTTGCTCCCCGGCTTTCTTTTGCAGTTCAACTTCTGCAGCCGACTTCTCAGCTTCAGGCTCATGAACAGCTTCCGGCTCTTCCGGCGCAGTTAAAGAGGGAGCCTGCTCTAAGGCTTCCTCAGCAACAGCAGCTTCCGCGGCGACATCTTCTTTTTTTGCCTTTGAGACTTTCTTTCTGGCCGGCTTTGCAGCTTTCTTTTCTATTTCTTCTTCAGCTTCGGCAGAAGGTTCACCCTCTTCTTCTGCTGGGGGGGGGGGCTCCGGCTCACGGCGTACGGTCTGCGCGCGTCTCCGTATAATTGTCGCACGTCCTTTTGTACTGATCCTCTTTTCAACAACTTCGGTCTCTACAGTGCCGAGTACGTTTCTGCGAATCTCGTCAGCCACTTCAGCATCGACTGTTGAACTGTGGCTTTTGATAGTATAGCCAAGATCGATTAGCTTCTCCGCCAACTCTTTACTTGTCATGCCGGCTTCTTTGGCTAAATCATATACCCTGATTTTGCTCATTCTTTACTCCCAGTCCTTCAACTCAAAACTTATTTGACCGTCCTGAACCCTAAAGGCCCTGGACAATTTCTTTTTTTGTCTGAAAAAAACACCTAAACAATTTTTATTATTACAACAATAGGCTGAACGACCCTGTCCAGTCCCTTTGCTCTCAAGCCTTACCATTTCATTATTTAAAACAAATTTCATGAGCTGATTTTTGGGAAACCGCTTACCGCATCCCAGGCAAGTTCTTATTGGTTGCGCTTTCATCTCCTGCCGGTTTCCTGCTCAACTCTTGCCATCATTTCATCCGCAATTGTTATTATGTACTTACTGGTTTAAAACCTCATTTCGGATTTTTTCAGCTGTTTCTCCGTCCACAGATGAGCTATACCCTTTTATATCATAGCCAAGTTCAATCAGTTTATCTGCCAACTCCGCGCTTTTCATGCCAGCCTCTTTGGCCAGTTCATATACACGGACCTTATCTGTACCTGAAGACTCCGGCCCACTTTCCGTCTCTGGTGCTTCTGATGCTTCGCTCTCTTCAGATGTTGGTGCCGCTGCTGCTGCAGATTGCATGTAGTCCTCAATTGCTTCGGCAAGTTTTGCAGCCCGTTCCGGCTTCATGTTCTTCAAGCCTTCCAGCTCGTTGACAGTTATATCTTTCAAATCGCTGGCCGTCCTGAAGCCGCTGTCATAAAAAATATCAGCCATGCCTTCATCAACACCCTCAATATTAAGGAACGATCTGTAGCCCTCCTCTTCCAGTTTTGCATACCTGGATTCACTCTTCACATCAATATTCCAACCCAACAGCTTTGAAGCCAAACGTACGTTCTGCCCCTGGCGTCCAATAGCAAGAGACAACTGGTCATCGGGCACAACAACCATGAGGGATTTTTTATCCTCATCCACCAAAACCATGGATACTTCTGCCGGCGCCATCGCATTGGATACAAATTTTGCCGGATCGGGACTCCAGGGTACAATATCAATCCTTTCACCCTGAAGTTCCTGGACAACATTCTGCACCCGGGATCCCTTCATGCCGACACAGGCTCCTACGGGGTCCACATCCGTCTCACTGGAGGAAACCGCAATCTTTGCCCTAAAACCGGGTTCCCGGCTGACCCCCATTATTTTAACAATACCTTCAGCAATTTCAGGAACTTCCATCTCAAAAAGTTTTGAGAGAAAATCATTATTGGTGCGGCTGAGAACAAGCTGCTGTTCCCTGGCGCTCTGCCGCACATCAAGCAGCAGGGCCCTGATCCTGTCACCCTGCCGGAAAGACCTCTTGGGGATCTGTTCGCCATGGGGCAGAACAGCATCGGTACGGCCCAGGTTGATAATCATGTTGCCCCGCTCAAATCTCTGCACTATACCATTGACGATCTCTCCCGTGCGGCCCTTGTACATATCATAGATGACATCAAGCTCGGCATCTTTCATCTTCTGGATGATGACCTGCTTGGCTGACTGGGCTGCTATCCTGCCCAGTTCGGCAATGTTTTCCATCTTGGTCCCGATTTCATCATGCAGCTTGACACCAGGGTCCAGGGCACTTGCCTGTTCCATGGATATTTCGGTCTGCTCGTCCTCAACCTTTTCCACAACTGTGCGAAACTGGAAAATCTCTACCTCGCCGAGTTCTTCGTTGTATTGAACTTCCATATCTCTGCGACTCCCGAATTTCTTGCGGGCTGCAGAGCGAACGGCTTCTTCAATGGTCTCGACAAGCAGGTGTTTCTCTATTCCCTTGTCTCTACTGATCTGTTCAATTATTCTCTTCAAATCCGACAACATAATGAGTACTCCATGACAACCCGGCATCTGCATAAACCGCATCAAGGTGCTGATGCTGTGATTAGCCTGCCTAGTAAAATTTTTTAAAGTTCGATTTCCAGCCTGGCCCTGGCTACCTGCGAAAAAGGCATAGTCACTTCCTTGCGGCCAATCTCCAGAATAATCGTTTCTCCTTCAGTTTTTTTTATTCTGCCGATAAAAACATGCTCTCCGGCAATAGGTTCAATTGTTTTTATTTTGGCCATTCGCCCTGTAAAGCGTTCGAAATCTGCCATGCTTTTCAAAGGTCGGTTAAGGCCGGGTGAAGATACCTCCAGGTTATAGGCCTGATCGACAAAGTCCTCTATGTCAAGGAGCTGGCTTATTTCCCGGCTGACAGCCGCACAATCTTCCAGACTTATACCTTCCTGCTTGTCAATAATCAGCCGCAACACCCAGCCGCTCTGTTCACGCCGGTACTGTACTTCCACCAATTCCAGCCCCATTTCCTCAAGCACTGGAAGAGCAACCGCCCCTACTCGTTTAGCTACCGTATCAGCCATATGCGGCCTTTAGCCAGTTTCCGAATTGAATATAAAATAATGTTACCGTCCGGAGACCAAAAGGTTTCCGGGAAATACATTAGCCAACAAAATAAAAAAAGCGGGCAAATAAAGCCCACTTTCAACATCAACCCAGGCGGGAATACAGCCTGAGCTTTATTACGCGAAAATCAGACCGAATCACTGCATGCCAATTCTTTTACGGCCTGATGGAGCTTTTCGCTTCATCCCGGCTGCTTCAGAGAAGAGCGGGTACTTCGCAAACCTTCAAGCAGCCGAACTCAAAGCTTTCGGTGGAGCGGGCAACGGGGTTCGAACCCGCGACCCCAAGCTTGGGAAGCTTGTACTCTACCAACTGAGCTACGCCCGCCCTCTGGCTCATACTGCAAGCGCACAAGTATACTTATTTTGTTTAACTTGTCAAGTGCGATAATTAGTCAGGCAGGCAAATTCCATTGCTTTTTTCATTGTTCGTTAAGCCTTTGCCGGCAACCTCTTCCTCCTGCCAATTTTAATGCATTTTCGCTAAGTTATTGACACTCAGAGACTACTCAGGACTTTCCTTTTTCAGCTGCCAGCACAGCCATGCCAACCGCCTCATCAGGCGTTCGCGCCATAAGTAATCCAGGTAGTTTCCTTCCGCCATAGGGGGAAATTAACCATGAGTTGAGTAAAATTATGGGGCAACCACCTTTCAGGGCCAGCGCTATTTCTGAAAGAGTGCCGTATCCCCCGCCAATGGCGATTGCCGCCCTGCAACTCTTGACATTAACGGCGTTCCGCCCCTCACCCATGCCGGTATAGATAGGGATATCCACATACTCATTGACAGAATCTGACTTGCGGGTACCAGGCAAAATGCCAACAGTTATACCACCTGCCTCCATGGCTCCTTTGCTGGCAGCAGTCATGATGCCTCCAAGTCCGCCCGTCAAAACCACATAGCCCCGCGCGGCCAGCTGTTGACCAACACTGAAAGCAGCCTGCCATTCCTCATCTGCATCAGACACATTGCCAGGCCCGAAAACACCGATGATACTTTTTCCCATATCCATCTCTTTGTCTGTTATATAATTAATTACTGCTTCCTTTCATTCTTGACACAGCACATGATATTTCACTAGACTTGTAAATTTAGCGCAAATACTTATTGTAACTGTAAAATGAAAAACCTTTCCCTGCCTCAATACAACCAGTAATCAAACCTGATTATGATGCGAAAAGCAACGACATCCATACTTGGCAATGTTTTACTTGCTGCTCTCGCATTACTTTTCAGCACTGGCTGCACCTCCCTGGTTGTCAACCCTCTCCTGGACCCTCTAACGCTTTCTCTGCAAAAACAGACAGACCTGGAATTGCTGGAGGAAGGCTCTCCTTCCCTGCTGCTCTTACTTGACGGACTTATCGCCGGTGACCCGGACAATGTGCGTCTGCTGATGACTGCCACCAAGGCATATGGTGCTTATGCCACGATCCTTTATGAAGATGGCAAAACCGAGCGGGCAGCAAATATGAGCGTAAAGACCAGAGATTACGGTATCAGCCTTATCAACCAGCTGCGCGGCCTCAAAAATATCAATGGCCAGACACTCGATGAAATAGAAAAGGCACTTGCGAAAATTCAGCAGGACCAGGTCGGCTATCTTTTCTGGGGAGCTTATGGCTGGGCCTTATGGATACAACACCAGGAGGGTGCTGCAGCCGCCATGGCTGACCTGCCCATCGTGGAACTTATCATGCTCAGGGTCGTGGAGCTGGACGACTCCTATTACTATGGCGGGGCCCATATTTTTCTGGGTTCATACTATGGCAGCCGTCCCCAGATTTATGGCGGCAAACCTGAAACCAGCCGCAAACACTTTGAACGGGCACTTGCAATAAATCACAGGCAATTTCTGCTCACGCATGTTGCCTATGCCCAAACTTACGCCCGCATGACGTTTGACCGGGAGCTCTACCTCAAACTGTTGGCAGAGGTGATGGAACAGCCCCTGAAGGAATCCGATATGGCTTCAAGCAACAAGTTGGCCAAGGTTATGGCTGAAAAACTCATCGACCAGGTCGATGAATTCTTTTAAACATGAGTACGATGAAAACTCTTACTAAATTTTTTTGTGTCGTTCTTATTGCATTTTTTCTTGTCAACGCTGTTGAGAGTGCATATGCGGGCAGCCCCAGGTAT
>PKTW01000030.1 GCA_002868955.1 Desulfobulbaceae bacterium | reverse complement strand
GTATAAGAAATAGCACTGCATGAAGATCATAAGTGAAAAATATGCAGCAGCAGGAAAATCCCGCGGCTGCATATTTTTTGGTAAACTAATTTTACTATGATACAAAACGAACTCGATAAAGCTTTTTTTGAGGAAAGGCGCAACAGGGAGGCGATCGATAATTCAATCCGGGAAATATCCGAGCAGTGCATTGAATGCGGGATATGCGTAAAGCAGTGCGCTTTCCTGAAACAATATGGAACCCCGAAAAAGATAGCAGACAACTGGCAGTCTCAGCATGAACAGGCAGCAACAATAGCATTTGCCTGCAGCCTCTGCAGCCTCTGCACAGCGGTCTGCCCGGTAAAGATTGATCCCAAGAAGATGTTTCTTGAAATGCGGCGCTATGCAGTTGCAAACGGGAATGCAGATTTTACAAAACAGAAGCTGCTTGTCAACTTTGAAAAACGCGGCACCTCGAAACGCTATACATTTTACGGTCTGCCTGCAGGCTGCGATACATTGCTGTTTCCTGGCTGCGCCCTGGCGGGTTCACGACCTCAGCGTGTTATGCAACTTTTCAATCACCTGCAGGATTTTTTCCCCAACCTTGGTATTGTCCTCGACTGCTGTACCAAACCCTCCCATGATCTTGGCCGTTCTGCCTATTTTCATGCCATGTTCTCGGAAATGCAGCAATATCTTGTCAGTCACGGCATAAAAACCATTCTAGTCGCCTGTCCAAGCTGCTATTCAATATTTAACCACTACGGCAGAGGGCTTATTACCCGAAGCGTTTATGAAATACTTGCCCGGGAGTACTGGCAGCCGGAATCACTCATTCCTGCAGAGGTGACGATCCAGGACTCCTGCGTTGCAAGATTTGAAGATAAGTTGCAGCATTCTGTGCGCAAACTTGTCCGGGCCCGTGGTGTACCATACACGGACATGAAGCATCACGGTGGAAATACACTATGCTGCGGTGAAGGGGGCGGGGCCCATTTTGTTGCACCAGACCTGGCCGGGAACTGGTCTTCAATGCGCAAATCCGAGGTTGGTGGGAAATGGATAGTAACTTACTGCGCCGGCTGCGCTCATTTTCTTGCCAAAGTCGGCCCGACCGTTCATGTGCTTGACCTGCTTTTTGAACCTGCGGCCACACTTGCAGGGAAAGCTAAAGTTGCAATATCTCCGTTTACCTATGTGAATCGGCTGTTATTGAAATGGAAGTTTAAAAGAAAAATGAAATATTGCCCAAACAGAGAAAGAAGTTTTAGCTGTAAGGAGTGAAAATGTGTAAATTAGAGAACGGATTTGACAAACATTGATTATAAAATACACTTATGGCTGCACGAACTATTCTTTACTATATCTTTTGTATTTAAGGACGGGTGGAAAACTGATTACAGTGACACAGTGTGATAACAATGACTGATATGACCAACAGGGATCTCCAGGATACTGAAATCTTTAAAGTGGACGGTGAGAACGAAAACATGGAAACCCTGGACCAGGGGCATGCAGATGAACACCCAGCATCACCTGAGAGCTTCAGGGCAGCAAGCTACTTTGTGCTGTTTATTGCCGGGGTTTTTGTCGTTAATGCCATGGAGACCGGCAGCTATCGTACACCCTGGCCTGTGGCAATTGTTACCCTGCTGATCGGACTCGGATTATTCGGCTATTCATGGCACCTGCAATCCCGCGCCAAAACTAAAAAATAAAGACGTTTTCCTTGTTCCGGTGGAAGAGTAACCAGAACGTTTACTGCAGTTTTTCTTCCTCACGAGTTAAATCATATCTGAGCCGGAAAGATTCTCGCATTGCACCATAAACAGCAAACAGGCTGATCCTTTTTTCGTTCATTGCACTTTTCATTTTTTAAATATCATTGATATAAGTCAAGGCACGGAAGGCATTATCTATGCTAAAAATCAGGTATATTAATTGCAATCTTTTAAAATATCAAAAGAGGGAACCGTTATGATGAAAAAAATTGATTTGGATCCTGCAAGGAATTTTCATCCTGAGCATATGAAGAAATTCCTGGTCCACGATTCAGCCTATTTCCGGATTATAAATTTCAACCTTGGTGCCGGAGTTGTTTTTCCTGTCCATTCCCATGACCTTGACGGCCAGCTTTCCATTCTGGTCATTGAAGGGGAGGGAGAATTCCTTGGCAAAAATGATGCAGCTATCCCTGCCAAGACAGGTGATATCCTGATATCTGACATACAGGAACCGCATGGGGTCAGGGCTGTGACCAATATGCGCATTATTGTGACCATTGCTCCCCCTATTTAAAGAAAGGGGCATTGGTTCCAATTTTTGCAGGTAGGGTTTATGCAGATGGAGTTTGGTTTTCTCCCTGGATTTTAGTATGATGCTTTGGTAGCATTTAAAATGATCTTCCTGAAATCGTGACGGAAAATTGTTAAAACCGGGTGGGCCAGTGTTTTTCAAATGATATTTGAGAGGCAACGCCAACCTTCCAACTCACCTTGAGATATAGAAAGAACCGCCCTACAGGGCTGCCGGCGGCATCCAATTTCCTGTGTCATCGTCAGTTCGGCATGGAAAACCATTGCCGAACTGACTCTTTCTTGAACTTGGTACATCTACGGCAGCTCACGGATTCACAGTATTCTCTAACCAAAAACGCATTTTATGCCGGACGATATTCTCTATCCATTTGTTGCCCAGAAAATTTCCATCCAGGGACATAACCTTTCTTTTCTTGACCAAGGGCAGGGGCGGGTCATTGTCATGCTGCACGGCAACCCGACCTGGTCCTTCTTTTACCGTAATCTTGCAATTCTCCTGCAGGATAAATACAGGGTCATTGTTCCTGACCATATGGGCTGCGGTTTTTCTGACAAGCCGCAGGACTACTCCTACACCCTGAAAACCCATATAGATAACCTGGAAACCCTTCTGGTCGACCTTGATATTGAAAAATTCTCACTGGTGGTCCATGACTGGGGCGGCGCCATCGGCATGGGCTTGGCTGTCCGTATTCCTGAACGGGTGGAATCGGTTGTCGTTATGAATACGGCTGCCTTCCCCTCGCAAAGAATTCCTCTGCGGATAAGAATGTGCCGTGTTCCATTGCTTGGTGATCTTATTGTTCGTGGTTTCAATGGCTTTGCCCGTGGAGCTCTGACCATGGCAGTTGTAAACAAAATGGCACCGACAGTTGCCCGGGGGTACCTCGAACCCTATGATTCCTGGGCACACCGGATAGCTCTGCTGCGCTTTGTTCAGGATATTCCCCTGACGCCCAAAGATGCTTCCTGGAAGAGCCTGACGGAAATTGATCAAGGCCTGAAACTGCTGCAGGACATTCCCATGCTTATTTTGTGGGGTGGCAGGGATTTCTGTTTCACCCGTCACTTCTATAACGCATGGTTGCAAAGATTTCCCGGGGCGGAGAGTCATTTCTTTCCTGATGCCGGGCATTATGTTCTTGAAGACGCCTTTAATGCAATGGCCCCCCGGCTCACTACCTTTTTCCAGAAAAATATCACAGAATGAATTACAACATTGCACAGGTGCTCCCGGATACAGCCAAAACCTGTCCCGACCGAACCGGTTTGATATGTAAGACAGGCAGGGGCTATCGGTCCTGGACATTCGAGGAGATGAATAATATTGCGGACTGGTACGCCTACAGGTTGTCAGAGAAGGGTGTCAGGCGAGGCGACCGGGTCATGCTGATGGTCAGGCCTTCCCTTGAGTTTATTACACTTACCTTTGCTCTTTTCAAGATCGGGGCAGTTATCATCCTGATCGATCCCGGCATGGGATACAAGAACCTGCTTCGCTGTATCGGACAGGCGGAACCTGAGATTTTCATCGGCATAGTCAAGGCCCATCTGTTCAAACTCATTTTTCCGCGCCCTTTCAAAACTGTGCGCATTTCAATCTGTACAGGCTCGTCCCTGGGCCTGTTCGGCCCTTCTTTTTCAGCAGTAAATGCTGAAAATAAGTCATCCGGCGGAACTCCGTTTCCGACTGCCGAAATGCAGGCTGATGACCTGGCCGCCATACTTTTTACTACGGGCTCCACAGGTCCTCCCAAGGGTGTACGATACGAGCATTCCATTTTCCAGGCACAGCTGAAACTAATCAGGGAATACTACCGAATCGGGCCCGGCGATATCGATCAGCCGGCCTTCCCGCTCTTTGCCCTTTTTTCAACGGGGCTTGGTGCCTGCTCAGTGATACCGGAAATGAATGCGGCAAAACCTGCCCAGGTCGATCCCGCCAAGTTCATCAAGACAATCAAAGCATACAGGGTCACCTATTCTTTTGGTTCCCCGGCGATCTGGAATGTTGTCAGCAGGTATTGTCTTGACCATAACATCAAGCTGCCGTCAGTAAAAAATATTCTTATGGCAGGAGCACCTGTACCGGGTGCATTGCTTGCAAGGACCGTATCCATTCTTCATGAAGGTGCTGAAATCCACACACCTTACGGAGCCACCGAGTCTTTACCAGTAGCCTCAATAACAGCAAGGGAAATACTTGCTGATACGTGGGAAAAAACCAGGGCAGGCAATGGGGTATGCGTTGGAAAACCACTGCCGGACATTACCATTAAAATAATAGAAACTGCGGACGAGCCCATTGAAAATTGGGATGAATCATTGCTTGTGCCGGATTATGTGAAAGGAGAAATAGTAGTCAAGGGGCCGGTTGTCACCAGGGGGTATGATAATAATGACCGGGAAAATCACCTGGCTAAAATTGCAGATGGTGATGAATTCTGGCACCGCATGGGTGATCTGGGATATTTTGACGAAAAAGGCCGGGTGTGGTTTTGCGGACGCAAGAGCCACCGGGTCATAACCGGGTCCACCACGATGTACACCGTGTGCTGTGAAGCTTTATTCAACGAACATCCTGCAGTCTGCAGATCGGCCCTTGTCGGAATCGGGCCGGCCGGGGAGCAGGTTCCGGTTATAATTGTCGAATTGTATGACAAAAAGGTTCAACGAGAAACTCTGCTTGCAGAGTTACACGAGATAGCACGACAAAATGATATTACCCGGTCAATAAAACACTTTTTAATTCATCCGGATTTCCCTGTTGATATCAGGCATAATGCCAAGATTTTCAGGGAAAAACTTGGCATATGGGCCACTGGGAAACTTTCCAGCCAAATCAGATTTGCGCAGGAACAGTCATGAAAGCTTTTGTTACAGGTGGAGGTGGTTTCCTCGGATCAGCCATTGTCCGACAACTGGTGCATAAAGGTGTCGAAGTTGCTGTGTTCGGGCGCAATTACTATCCGCACCTGGAAAAGCTTGATGTGCAACAGTTTCAGGGAAATATTGGGGACAGTGATATCCTGATCCGTGCCATGCAGGGATATGACACTGTTTTTCATGTTGCTGCCAAGGCGGGCATTTGGGGTGCGAAATACGAATTTGAACAGACTAATGTTGTAGGTACACGGAATGTTTTGGGAGCATGTTTTGCCAGCGGTGTTGAAACATTGGTATATACATCAACGCCCAGTGTTGTTTTTGACCGCAGCGATTTGCGTGGTGCTGATGAAACAACACCGTATGCCAGACGGTTTTTATGTTATTATGCATCAAGCAAGGCCGTGGCTGAACAGATGGCGCTGGCTGCCAATTCAGAGGTGTTAAAAACCTGTGCCATTCGCCCTCATCTTATATGGGGTCCCGGCGATCCCCATCTCATTCCCAGGCTGGTGGAGAGAGGCAAACGCAGACAATTGAAAATAATAGGCAATGGCAGCAATCTGGTAGATATTTCCTACATTGATAATGTTGCCGAGTCACATATTATGGCAGCAGAAAATTTAAATTCTTCTGCAACTGCTGCAGGCAATGCTTATTTTATTTCCCAGGGTGAACCGGTAAATCTCTGGAACTGGATAAATGAACTTTTCGCCCGTCTTGGCATTGAACCAGTGACGAATAAAATAGGTTTTGGTTCTGCGTATGCCCTTGGGACACTCCTGGAGGGTATACACATGTGGTTCAACTTAGACAAGGAACCGAAAATGACCAGGTTTTTGGCGGAACAACTTGCCAAATCCCACTGGTTTTCCATAGACAATGCAAGGCGTGATCTTGGCTATGCCCCGCGTATTTCTACCTCCGCCGGGCTTGAACGGGTTACACATTGGCTTTCGGCAACACAGAAAAAATAAAACAAAATGAAACATTTGACTAAACTTATACTGGTTCTGTTCATAAGTGCCAGCTTCCAGCAGAATCTTTACAGGGCCAACCCTGCTTTTGCGTTTTCAGTGGGTGAGGAAAAAGAGGTTGGGGAGCAGTTGCTTACTATGGTGCGTAAGGGTTTCACCCTTATAGATGAACCTGACGTCATCCAGTATATCAATGAATTGGGCCAGAGAACGCTTGCAGTGGCAGGATCCCAATACTTTGATTATCATTTTTTTGTTATCAGCAACAAGGAACTCAATGCCTTTGCCGCCCCTTCCGGACTGATATTCTTTCATAGCGGCCTTGTCGAATCCCTTGACAGTGAAGAAGAACTTGTCGGCGTTATGGCCCATGAAATAGGCCATGTGGTAAGCCGGCACCTGGCAGACAGAATCAGGAAAACCGCCAAGATAAGCGCCGTAACCATGCTGGGAGTGCTCCTGGGCATTGCCCTTGGCGCAGGCCCGCTTTCTGAGGCTATTATTGCAGGCTCTGCGGCGGCAGGGCAATCAGCAGCCCTCTCCTTCAGTCGTCTCGATGAGGAAGAGGCTGACCGTTTGGCTTTTAAATGGATGCAGGAACAGAATCTTGATCCCGGTGAAATGGTAAACATGCTGCATGAAATCCACACCATGAACCGCTACCGTATGGGATATGTACCGCCTTATCTCCTTACCCATCCCGGCCCGGATGTCCGCATGAGCTATATACAGGACCTCATTCTTTTCAGTGAGCAGAAAAAATATGTCACAGTTGACCAATTTCCCTTCCAGAGATTCAAAAGCAGGGTAATCAGCCTGAGCAGAGATCCCGTGCAGCTTGTCTCATATTACCAGAGAGCAACAGCGACCATGGAACCTGATTCTCAGGCAGCAGCCATGGCTTATTATGTTCTGTCCCAGGCATATCTTGCTGCCGCAGACTTTGATAAAGCTGAGAAATCATTAGGCAAGACCATGGCATTTTTCCCGGACAAGCAAATTTTAAAGGCTGATCTGGGTATTATTTACCTTAAAGCCGGAAAATTTAATGAAGCACTTGGCCTGCTGCAGGAGACCCGAAGGCTTGAGCGCAGCAACGCATATGCAAGTTTTTATCTGGCCCAGGCCTATGAAAAAACTGGCAAATTGCAGGCGGCCTCGGAATTGTATGAAGAACTGCTTGTCATGATGCCTGATTATGCAAAATTGTATTACCAGTTGGCTAACATCAAGGCCAAGCTAAACAAAGAGGAGGAAGGGTTTTATTACTACGGATACTATTATTGGTATGAAGGAAACCTTCTGAGTGCCAAGACCCATTTTGCCAGAGCAGTTGCACTTCTGCCGAAGGATGGCCAGAAAAAAGCCGATGCGGAAAATATGCTGCGAAAAATTTCACGGTTTGAAAAAGAACAGTAGAAATTGCATTTGCTAGAAGCTCTAAAATCGAAAGAAATTGCCGCAGAAAAACCTTGAAATATGGCATGCAATAATTTTTGATACGTCATTCTTCTTTTAGCAACCTTTTTACGTGCCATTTTCTTCATGTTGAAAAATGACACGTAAGGAACATTTAATGGCCCGCAAACGGTTTCTCACATCCATCTTATTGATCTCAATCATTGCGGTTCTCTTCCTGCCAGTCTATACCAATTTATATCTCTATCCCGCATTTACCAAACATCTTCTCGCCGATGCAGAGGATTCTGCAAAACAACTGGCCAGTCATCTTGCAAATTATATAAAAGAGCCGGAAAACGATCTGGGCTACGAACATATAACAAATGACGTCATGGAAGAAGTTAACGAAATGCTTGTTGATTTTGGGTGCGAGAAGGTTAAAATTTTTGCCCCAAGTGGTGAAATTATTTACTCCACTGATCCTGAAGACATCGGTACCATCAATACCAAGGACTATTTTAAGCCTGTAGTAAAAGAGGGAACGGACTACACGACCGTCGTCAAGAAGAACAACTTGACGACCGAAGGCCGGATGGTAACTGTTGACGTAATTGAAACATATGTCCCTCTCATGTTTGGGGAGAGGATAGTTGGTGCCAGTGAGGTTTATTTTGAGATCACGGAACACCGTAAAAATATTGAAACCCTCGTTCGCCAATCTTCGGTCATTGTAATTCTTATCACCACCATCCTGCTCATGGCTGTTTTTTCCACGCTTTACAGGTTAAATAAAAGCATGCTTGCCCGTGAGCAGGCGGAAAAAGAGCTGTCATGCCATCGTGACCAGCTTGAAGAGCTGATCAATGAACGCACGATAGAATTACGGGAGGCCAACATTCAGCTGCAGGCAGATATTAAAAAACGGCAGCTGGCGGAAAAGGCCTTGCGCGAATCTGAAGAAAAATATCGCGGTCTGATTGAAACTGCCAGTGAGGCAATTATTGTCATTGATTATGAAAGTAGGAAAATAATAGACGTCAACAGGAAAGGACTTGAGCTTTTAGGCAGATCAGCTGATGAGATTATCGGGATGCATCATTCACAAATCCATCCATCAGATGAGACCGAAAAGTATACCTGGTTGTTCAAAAAAAGTGCCACGTACCTCTCCCCTCCTGATATTGCCTACCATGTGCTGAACAAGGATGGATCGCGGATTCCCGTTGAGATAAGCACGAGTATCATGGAATTGGAAGGCAGAAAAATCATTCAGGGTATTTTCAGAGACTTGCGGGAGAAGATCAAGCTGGAAGAAGAAATTCAGAAAGCCCAACGGCTTGAGTCAGCCGGAGTGCTTGCCGGCGGCATGGCCCATGATTTCAATAACCTGCTTACGTCTATTCTCGGTAATGTTTCCCTCGCCAAGGTCTTTGCAGACCCGGAGGGCAAGGTCTACGAGAGGCTTACGGAAACAGAAAAGGCCGTTATGCGGGCAAAGAATCTGACTCAGCAACTTCTGACCTTTGCCAAGGGGGGAGTTCCGGTGACCAGAACGGTTGACCTTTCCGATACCATTGTTGAGTCTGCAGAATTTGCCCTGCGCGGGGCAATACTGAAATGTGTATATCAGATTGCTGAGAATTTGTGGCCGGTCGAAGCAGATCTGGGTCAAATAAGTCAGGTAATTCATAATCTGGTTATCAATGCCTATCATAGTATGCCAAATGGCGGTTCCTGCAGAGTAGAGGCACAAAATATCCTGAACCGCGATGCTGCTTCCATTCCGCTGCCAGAGGGCAGGTATGTTAAGATTTCAGTACAAGATTTTGGCAGCGGCATACTACCTGAACATTTAAATAAGATCTTTGATCCTTTTTTTACCACCAAGAGAAGCGGGACCGGACTGGGACTTCCAACCGCCTATTCAATTATCAAAAAGCATGGGGGGCTCCTTACCGTTGACTCAGAAGTTGGCAAGGGCTCCATTTTTCACATTTTCCTCCCGGCCTCGGACAAAACTGAGCTGCCAGCTGCTAAGAACAAAACTTATCCCGGACTTATCACAGGCAAGGGCAGGATTCTTCTCATGGACGACGAGGAATTCCTGCTGGAGATGACAACTGAACTCCTGCAGCATCTTGGCTATACTGTGGAGACGGCAAAAGATGGAAAAGAGGCCCTTGATCTGTACAAAAAGGGTCTTACAAGCGGGCAAAAGCATACTGTTGTTATCATGGACTTGACAATTCCAGGCGGTATGGGAGGGAAAGAAACCATACGAGAGCTCAAAAAAATTGATCCAGATGCAAAAACCATTGTTTCAAGTGGTTATGCCACCGATCCGATCCTCTCCAACTTCAAAGAGTATGGTTTTGATGCCATGTTGCCTAAGCCCTACGAGGTGGAGGAACTGGCCAAAATTCTACACAAGGTCATTCACCTGTCCGACTAAAGAATTTCAGTCCTGTACACCAGCATCTCTTGGATTTTCTGCATCAGGGCTGACACAGCATTTAACAAATAATGGAGATAGCACATAAAATGATGAAAAAGAAAACATTATTGTCATGGAGCAGCGGCAAAGATAGCGCCTGGGCTCTCCATGTGCTGCGCCAGCAGCATGATATTGAAGTTGTGGGTCTTTTCTGCACGTTTAATAAGAAATTCGAACGCGGCGCAATGCATGCAGTAAGAAATGAGTTAATTTGCCAACAGGCGGAAAGTATTGGACTGCCCCTGCAGCTCATCCCAATTCCAGATCCATGCAGCGATTCTGAATATAAAAGAATTATGGCGAATTTTATTGAACAGGTAAAATCTCAGGGAATTGACACTATTGCTTTTGGCGATCTGTTCTTAGAGGAGATACGCAGTTACCGGGAAGAGAGTCTGGTAGGAACCGGAATCACACCGCTTTTCCCGATTTGGGGAATACCAACAAATGAACTTTCTAAAGAAATGATCAACAGTGGTCTTCGTGCAAAAATTACCTGCATTGATCCCAAATATCTCCCAGCAGAATTTGCCGGGCATGAATATGACAGCACTTTTCTTGAGCAGATTCCAGACGCCATAGATCCATGCGGGGAAAAAGGTGAATTTCACAGTTTTGCTTATGATGGTCCTATGTTTAAAAACAAACTAAATATCAGTGTGGGTGAAACTGTAACTCGAGATGGCTTTGTATACACCGATTTATTACCAGAAGAATAGTGGTTCTGGTGTAAATGAAAAATGAGTCTTGACCAAAAGTAATTAATTCAGTAAGAATATTTATTAATCAGGTGCTCATTTGAGAGCATAAAAGGGAACTCCGTGCAATTCGGAGACGGGCCCGCCGCTGTAACCGGGGACGAAAACCGCAGTTTGTCACTGTCCGCTTGAGAAGGATGGGAAGGCGCGGCAAGTAGAATGATCCGGAAGTCAGAAGACCTGCCTGAAGTTTTACATGATATACCTCCGCGGACAGAGGTGTGTGTGATCTGGTGGATAAAAAGGGACATCCTGGGTCGATGAAAATCGGTCCGGGATTTTTTTTTGCCCCCGGACCCTTGATGAAAATTTTTTAAAGGAGAATGTACATGCAACACGAACAAGCGCATTTAAAAATGACTCTTCTGCTGATAAGGGACTGGGATGGTTTTCAGGTAGCCATGCGAGAAATCATGCAGCATTCAAAGAGGAAAAGCGTCTGATGGAAAAGAAAATTTTATATTCAAGCGTTGTTGTCCTCATGCTATTCCCTGTTGCAGGTATAGCAGAGGAAACTGCAGAGAAAAAGATGAAAACGCTGGACGAGGTGGTTGTGACAGCCACCAAAACCGAGGAAACAAGACAGAATATTCCCAACAGCGTCATCCTCTATGATCAGTATGATATAGAGGATGTCCCTGCCATAAGCATTGGAGAACTGATGGCAAATGATCCGGGTATTGACTGGCGAACCCAGGGAGACTCCGGTGGCGCTGCTCAGACTATTCATATCCGCGGCATGAGCGGAGAGGCCACCCAGGTTTTCATCAACGGCGTCAACATCAATTCTCCCTCACTGGGTCTTGCCGAAGTCGGCCGTCTGCCCCTCAATAACATTGCCAATATCGAGGTAGTGAAAGGCTCTGGTTCCCTGCTGTACGGAACCGGTGCCATGGGAGGTACCGTTTCAATTTTTACCAAAAGGCCTACTCGAGATATTGTCGATCTTAAAGTAGAAGGAGGTGTAGGTACAGAACAGACTTTTCACCTGGGATTTGAAAACGGCTTGTTTTTCAGCAATACCATGGGATATTTTCTAACTGCCAGTTATGATGAAACCGATGGATTCCGTTCCAACTCAGACCTTGATCACAAGGATGTGTCATTGAACCTGGTGCTGGATACAGGCGACAAGCTGGACCTAAGCCTCTACGGCCAGTATCTTGACCGGGATTTTGGCAGGCCAGGAGTCAAGCCGCCGGACGGCACTGAAGCCTTTTATATAGGAGATGTGGCAGTCTATGACAGTGAATCCGCCAGCCTGCTTGACAGGGGCGGCGATAAGGACGGCCTTCTGGTCCTTACCGCAAACAGCAAGTTAAATGATATGCTGAACATAACTGTATTGGCTGATATTACATCCATGGAGAATTATAACTATTTGCGGTATGTGAACAGCTTCAGTTTCCCTGCGACTTTACCTGGCGCTGAATCATGGACAACCAACACTGTTTATGAGATTGAGGGGAATATGGATATCGCTTTTTCTGACCGAGGCGATCTGCTCCTGGGGGCAGAATATATACAATATGACTGGGAAAATGAAAGTGTTAATCTGGATGGTTCAGGCCAGAGGTTTGAGGACAGCAGGACTATAATTGACGCAGACCTTCACAGCACCGGCATTTATGGTGAATTGCAGTACCAGCTCTTTTCACCAATACGAGCACTTGCCGGCCTGCGCTATGAAGACAACTCCGAATTTGGCAATGAAACTCTACCGCGTTTTGGTATTGTCGCCACCCCCTGGCAGAATACGGCGCTGAAGTTAAGCAGCGGCAAGCATTTCGCAGCACCGACCCCCAATGATCTCTTTTGGCCCGATGACGGCTTCAGCAAGGGGAATCCTGATCTTCTTCCGGAAACCGGCTGGCATTCAGACATTACCTGGGAACAATCCTTAAAAGATGACCGTATCTTCTTCTCAGCCTCATACTTCCACTGGACAATAGACGACAAAATCCAGTGGGAGCCTGATTCCAATGGTATTTATTCACCGGTCAACCTGCGTTCTTTTACCGGGGACGGTTTTGAAGCAGGAGCAAAGTTCAAACTGATGGCCAACCTCCAGTTAGGCCTTGACTATACGTACATCGATGCCGTGGAAGAAAGCAGGGCCTATACGGTTATGGACTATGGCTGGCCCCCTGATTTCCCGGCCAATTTCGAATATGACTGGGTAGAAAGGAGAGCAGCCTATACACCGCAGCACCTGTTCAAAGGTGCTCTCACCTACTTTACAGATTTCGGCTTGACTCTTTCGGCAGTTGCCCGCTACACAGGTGACAGGGTTACCTACCGGACCGAAACGGACGGTTTTTATCCGAACACAAAAACCGTTGCATATGATATGGACAGCTACTGGACCTTTGACATGAAATTGGTGCAACAAATAAAAGATCACGTGTTTATCACTTTGTTAGGCACGAACCTGTTTGACGAAGAGTATGATACCTATTTGGACTCATTTACTGACTACAATACTTATGCCACCACTGTGGAAGGATATCCGGGGGCAGGCAGGTCTGTTTTTGTTAAACTGGCGTATGCATATTAACTGAAGTTTATAAGAAAAAAGGATAATATCTTATAAATATTTATACTTTGATGGTAAAAACATGATTGATCTTTTCTTCCATGGCGGGCCTGTAATGTATCCTTTACTGGCCTGTTCAATCCTGGTCCTGACCGTGGTCATCGAACGGCTGTTTTTCTGGGCCTCGGTTGATTTTACCCGTAACAGGCAACTCATAGAGGATGTTCTGGAGCTCTGCCGTCAGGGAGACTGGGAAGCGGTGCGTGCCAGGGTGTCAGGCTCCAAGGATTTTATTGTCCGGGTTCTGGTAAGCGGGATACTGCACCGTGAGTTTTCCATGACAAAAGCCATGGAAGCTACAGCAGCTGAGGAAATAAGGAATATGCGGCGCTATATGGGAGTCCTGGATACCATGATCACCGTGGCGCCGCTGCTCGGTATTTTCGGTACGGTCATTGGCATTATTGGTTCGTTTGAGGCACTGGGCACTGCCGGTATTGACCAGCCCCAGGCCGTGACCGCCGGTATTGCCCAGGCCCTGATCACCACGGCAGCGGGCCTCGGCATTGCCATACTCTCAGTTTTTCCGTACAATTATTTTAATTCCAAAGTGGAAAAAGCAGTACTCAATATCGAGAAATATGCCACCAGCCTAGAGATCGTCTATGAAAAGCTGGAAGGCAAGCCGGAGGCATCCGAACCATGAAGGTGCCGAGCAGCCGTCTGGGAATTAAAAAAACCCGCATTGAGATGCTGCCGTTGATTGACGTCGTCTTCCTTCTGCTCGTATTTTTTATCTATGCCATGCTTTCCATGGCAGTGCACCGCAG
The DNA here is from genome assembly GCA_002868955.1 of Desulfobulbaceae bacterium. Lineage (GTDB taxonomy): Bacteria > Desulfobacterota > Desulfobulbia > Desulfobulbales > BM004 > BM004. The sequence goes on along the minus strand of PKTW01000030.1, from coordinate 4,011 downwards.
CCTGCCCGTGTCTCTTCCGGTTTCCTCGGCAACGGAAATTCGTACTGAAGTAAATCTGACAATAACCGTCAATGACAATGGAGAAATTTTCCTTGATAATACAAGCGTTTCCCAGGAAGAACTGCAGACGTTTTTGCTGAAAGAGAAGCAAAAGGAGACCGATAATAAATCTGTTCAGGTAGACTTGTTTGCAGATAAGGCGCTTTCCTATCAGGAGTTGTACCGTGTCCTTGATATTATAAGAACTGCAGGAATATCAAATGTTTCATTACAGGCTGACATCCCTAAATAGCCGATCCAGAATGCTTATTGCCGTTCTTCTGGCAACACTGATCCACGTGGGCCTTATGAACTTTGAATTTGCCTCAAAGCCTGTTCTTGCCCCAAGTGTATCACTTCCCCGTTCAGTCAGTGTTTTTCTGGGACAGGGGAACATGGCTGAAACACCCGTGATGCAGACAGAAAAAGCATCAAGTGCGGAACCTGTTCCAAAGGAACAACAGAAAGCAGGAACAGAACTGAAAAAACCTCTTTTGCAGGAAATCTCTACTGTGAAAGAAAAACCTACCAGTCAGCTTCCGCAGCCGGTCTTGCCACAAAAAACCGTCAAGCAGCCTGCTGTTGAAACGACAAAACCTGCAGCGCAGAGCTCGGAATACACTCAAAAAGATTTATTGCCGGCCCCAGGCGAAGCTGCAAAGGCTCAAGAATCTGCCACACCGGCAGAACCTCTTACGGCACAGGAAAATGACGGGGTAATCCTGCCGGGAACGATGCAGATGGCATATCCGCGTTACCAGTTGAACGCTCCGCCGACATATCCTGGCCTGGCAAGGAAAAGAGGGCAGGAGGGTACAGTTTTCCTAAAGGTTCTTGTTAACAAAGAGGGCAGGGTGGACGAGCTTGAAATTGAAACCTCAAGCGGTTTTACACTGCTTGACCGTGCTGCAGTATCAGCTGTTCGGAAGTGGAGTTTCGAACCCGGAAGGCGGGGAGAAGAAAGGGTGCCGATGTGGGTCAGGGTGCCTGTAATTTTTAAACTGAATAAATAGTACTCAGGTATTTGTTTCATGTCAAAAAAGACTCATATAATTCTTGTTTTTGTATTTATATTCCTGTTGCAAGCAGTTCTTCTCATTGCAGGGTCGGTGACTGATCAGGTTGGCAGAACCCTCGTAGTACCTGAGAATCCCACGAGGGTTATCGCGCTTGCTCCCAGCATCACGGAGATCATCTATGATCTGGGACAGGAAAAAAGACTTGTCGGGGTAACCCAGTACAGCACTTATCCATCAGAAGCGGAATTACTGCCCCGTGTCGGCTCATATGTCCGTCTTGACATAGAAAAAATTGTCGCCTTGAAACCTGATCTCTGTCTGGCTACAAAGGATGGCAATCCAAAACATATAGTGGACAAGATCGTCAGTCTCGGCATACCAGTCTATGTCATAAATCCGCAAAATCTTCAACAGATCATGGATACAATTACCAGGCTTGGATCTCTGTTACATGCTGAACAAACTGCAGCAGCGTTGGTTTCTGACATGGAGAAAAGAATAGGGCAGGTACAGGCACGGGTTAAAAACATGCCTGACAGGCCGCGTGTATTTTTCCAGATCGATGCAGAACCGCTCTTTTCAGCGGGCACAGATACCTTCATTCATGAACTGATCGAGCTGGCTGGAGGGATTAACACAACTGCAGGGGAAGTTTCCTATCCCCGCTATTCCTGGGAGGATATTATCGTGCTGCAACCAGAGATAGTCCTGATAAGTTCCATGGCAGGAGGATTGGCACCGGAATATCTCTTAAATTCCTGGAAAAAATGGAACCTTTTATCAGCGGTAAAAAACGACCAGATATTTGTTGTGGATGCCGAACTGTTTGACCGTCCAACCCCCAGGTTGGTTAATGGTCTTGAGGTTATTGCAGCAATTATTCATCCTGAACTTTTTATTAAAAGCGATCAGAAGTTGGAAGAATGAATACGCCCATTGGCAAAAAAATTGTACTCACCACATTTCTGCTGGGTACAGTTCTCATATTGATCAGCATAATTGCTATTTCCGCAGGCTCGTCTGGTGTACATTTTTGGGAAACCCTGGCTATCCTGGCTGGGAAAACTAACCCCGATTCTGCGACGGCAACAATACTCTATCAGATACGTCTGCCCAGGGTAATTCTTGCAGCATTTGTTGGCGGCAGCCTGGCTCTCGGTGGGCTGGTTTTCCAGGCCCTGCTGCGCAACCCCCTGGCAGAACCATATATACTTGGCATTTCCGGGGGATCTGCAATTGGAGCTATCCTTGCAATGCTCCTAGGGCTGTCTTATTTCCCGGGGGTTACAATCTTTTCTTTTACCGGAAGTCTTCTGGTTTTGGCATTTGTCACAACACTTGCAGGCACGACCATGGGAAATACCATGCTCAGCAGAGATTCCCTCCTGCTTGGCGGAGTGATGATGAATGCTTTCTGTGCTGCGGTCATCATGTTCCTCATCTCCATGACCCGATCATTCCAGGTCCAGCATATTCTCTACTGGCTGATGGGAGACCTGGCCACAATGCAGAAAGGACAACTGCCGATACTTTTACTGGTACTTCCCTGTTTTGTTATAATTTTCATTTTAGCCCGCCCCATGAATCTTCTCCTTCTTGGCAGGGAAACAGCCGCAGCCATGGGAATTAATGTAAAAAGCATCGTTATGCTGCTCCTTGTTATAACATCACTTATGGTCAGCATTATTGTAAGTTTATCCGGTCTTATAGGGTTTGTCGGACTTGTTATTCCCCATATTTTCAGACTTTTACTTGGACCTGATCATCGTCTGCTTGTCCCGTCATGTTTGCTGGGTGGTGCTTCATATCTTATTGTATGTGACCTTCTTGCCAGGGTTCTCCCCTCATCCGGTGAACTGCCGGTCGGCATTATCACAGCCCTGATCGGTGCTCCGCTTTTCATCGTATTATTATTGCGGAGCAGGACATGAGTCACATTTTAGATATAAGCAATATATCATTGAGTTTCCGAGATAAGTTAATTTTGTCAAATGTCTCGCTTGAGGTGTCTGCAGGAGAGTTTTTTGTCATAATCGGACCGAACGGTGCCGGGAAAACCAGCCTGTTAAAAGTTCTTTCAGGTCTTCAAAAAGCACAAAAGGGTACGGTTACTATCAAGGATAAAAATATCTTGAATTACAGGCGGCGCAATCTTTCGCAGATCATGGCAATTGTCCCCCAGCATATCGAGGTGGGATTCCCCTTTACAGTTGCTGATACAGTAATCATGGGACGATCGCCCCATCTGGGTATCCTTGGCATGGAAGGGGAAAATGACTTTCACATTGCCGAGGAAGCAATGAAATTCACTGATGTGTCTCACCTAACTGACCGCAAGCTCTTCCAGTTAAGCGGTGGGGAACTGCAACGGGTCATTATTGCCCGGGCCATCTGCCAGCAGCCTGAGATAATCTTGCTTGATGAACCGACAACCGCCCTGGACCCGGCCCACCAGTTAAAAATTATGGATCTGATGGAAAAATTCCGCCGGGAACATGGAACCACCATCATCATGGTTTCCCATGATTTGAATCTGGCATCCATGTATGGCGACAGGGTGCTGCTCCTGAAGAGCGGCAGGGTTGTCAAAACGGGCGATCCCAAGTCAGTGCTCAATAAAGAGCTTCTTGAGGATAGTTACGGTTGCCGGATACAGGTTGATGAAAGTCCTTTGGGAGGGGTTGCCAGGGTAACCCCCATTCCCGATAAATATCTGCATAATTATGATTAATTAAGTTTCTTTTTTATTTCAGGTATGCTTTGCATGCAGTAAGTGAATCTGCTGAACGAGCAGGACTTTCCCATGACCGGAGATCATCAGTGTATATGATTCGTTTTGGATAATGAGCGGGATAACATGGAAGGAAATGTGAACAGGAAAAAAGTTATGCATCAGGTAAACAGGTGAGAAATGAAAGGATACATACACATATATACCGGCAATGGCAAAGGG